>JAGQZQ010000007.1 GCA_020435415.1 Flavobacteriales bacterium | reverse complement strand
CACTTGGCGCCACGGATACACTTCCGTCACACACACCGCACGTAGAGGCTACAGTTGAACTGTTTCCTGCCAGTGAATTCGGTTCAGTAATTGTAACAGAGGTCTGGGCAGCACATCCGTTAGCATCGGTCAGTGTCACATCATAGTTTCCTGCACACAGGCCGGTTGCCACGCTATCGGTCTGACCGTCACTCCAAACATAGCTGTATGGCAAGGTACCGCCTGCGCCTGCTGCTTCTGCGGTACCAACACATACTCCATTACAAGACAGGTTCACACTTGATGCGATACTTGGGATCAGGCTGGCCGGTTCGGTGATCGTTATGCTGTTGGTCGTCTGGCAGCCGTTGGCATCTGTTACTGTTACACCTATCACACCTGCACAAAGACCTGTTGCCGTGCTGTCGGTCTGGCCATCATCCCATACAAAGGCATACGGGGATGTGCCTCCGCTTGGGGTCAGTACTGCTAAGCCCGTACAATTCCCATTACAATCCACATACAATGAATCCGTGAAAGAAGAGGCCAGTGTTCCTGGTTGATTAATCGTAACGGACACGGGAAGCAAACAACCTTTGCTATCAGTAATACTAACAATATAATTGCCCGCACAAAGGCCGGTTGCGGTTGCGGTAGTCTGACCGGAAGCGTCATTCCACATGTAGGTATAAGGCCCGGTACCACCTGTCGGACTTAGAACTGCCATCCCATCACATACTCCATTACACGATGCTGCAGTTAATACTGCATTACCATTGGTAGGTCCGCCGGTATTGGACACCAGAACCGTATTTGTTGCTGTACAACCGTTGGCATCCGTTACGGTCAGATCGTAGGCGCCGGCGCACAGGCTGAAACACGTTCCCGAGGTACATCCACTTGACCATAGATAGGTATAAGGGCCTGTACCCCCACCTGGCACTGCTATTCCAATACCATTACAGGATCCACATGCGGAATTCACCACACCGGAATCCGCCACAAGTTCTGTAGGCTCGGTAATGATAACGGAATCCAGTTTAGTACAGCTATTGGCATCCGTAATGGTTACCAGAGATGTTCCGGAACAAAGGCCTGTAGAGGTCGAGTCCGTCTGACCGTTACTCCACAAATAACTATAAGGAATAGTACCGCCGGTTGGCGTTACTGATGCAATTCCGGCACAATCCCCGAAACAAACATTATTCACCGAGTTGGTGATGGATGATCCCAAAATCACGGGTTCGGAAACCACCGCTGTATTTGTGGCGGTACATCCGTTGGCATCTGTTACCGTAACAGTGATATTACCCGCGCAAAAACCACTGGCATTCTTGGTGGTTTGTCCGTTGCTCCAGAGGTAGGTGTACGGACTGGTACCACCTATGCCATCTCCGGTTGCTGTACCATCACAAACACCGTTACAGCTGGCATCTCCGGTGATCGTGGCAAGGGCAGTCAACAGCACCGGCTCGGAGATTGTAACTGCCGCTATTGTCTGGCAGGTTCCTGCATCCGTCACGGTAACGGAATAATTTCCTGCACAAAGCGCTGTGGCGGTACTATCCGTTTGACCGTCATCCCAGAGATAGGTGAAGGGTGGCGTACCTCCACCCGGTGTAACGATTGTCTGACCGGTACATTGACCAGCACACGATACATGCGTGGTATCCGTTATGTCAGCTGTAAGAACGGTTGGTTCAGTCATTGTGATAGTTGCTGTGGTGTTACAACCGTTTAGGTCAGTAACCGTCACATTGTACAAACCGACGCACAAACCCGTGGCCGTTGAATCCGTTTGACCATCACTCCAGGCATACGTGTAAGGGACCGATCCACCTGAAGGTGTAACGATCACAGTGCCATCACACAAAGAATTACATGATATCATCGTGGTATCGGTCAGGTTTGCCGATATGGCTATAGGTTCAGTAACAGTGGACACACCTATTTTTTTGCATCCATTGTTATCAGTTACGGTTACATTGTAAGAACCGGCACAAAGGCCGGTAGCCGTTGCATTTGTCTGTCCACCGGTCCACACATAGGTAAAAGGGGCAACACCTCCGATTGGGGTCACCATGGAAGTGCCATCGCAAACACCGTTACAACTGGCAGGCGTATTGATGAACGTTTCTCCTGTAGGTCCGCCAAGATCAGACAACAACACATTGGCAGTAACAGAACAACCACTAGCATCTGTTACAGTGAGGTTATAGGATCCGGCACCCACGCCATTACATGTAGCCTGTGTACAACCATTATCCCATACATAAGTATAGGGAGAAGTTCCGCCTGTTGGGACAGAGATGAGGTCGCCATCCGCATTCCCGCAGGTAGAACTGTTTGCAGATTCATTGGCTAACAGATCCGCGGGTTCGGTAATGGCCAGAAGATCTGTGACCTCACAACCATGTGCATCTGTTACGGTAAGATTATAATTACCGGCACATAATCCGGTTAGAACTGCTACCGTGGCCCCGTTATCCCATGTATAGGAATAAGGTGTTGTACCACCCGCTCCAGCTGCAGTTCCAGCGCCATCACACTGACCGAAACAAGTTGCGTTATTAGAGCTTGTGAAAGAAGTACTGAGTACCGTGGGCTCAGATACGGAGATGGTTTGAGTATTGAAACATCCACCGCTTCCGGTCACAGTAACTGTATAATTTCCAACACAGATACCGGTGCATGTTTGCGTGGTACATCCGGTAGTCCACGCATAGGTATAAGGTGCAGAACCACCGGAAGGAGTAGCTGTGATATCTCCGTCACATTGACCAAAGCACTGAACAGGATTGGAAGATGTATTAACAACGACCGGATTGGTTACATTAATGGTAAATGTTGGAGTTGTCGTACAACCATTCTGATCGGTAACTGTAACTGAAACATTTCCCGGACAGAAACCTGAGCAACTTATAGAAGTACATCCGTCACTCCACAGGTAAGTATAAGGTGCAAGTCCGCCCGTTGGAGCAAGCGTTACAGCTCCATCACAAATAGCATTACATTGAGCATCGGTAATTGCTTCATTGGCTGTAATTATGTCAAAACCCGGAACAGTTAATGTTGCCGAAGTCGTACACCCTGTGTTGTCGCTGACAGTAACGGTGTATGCACCCGCACATAATCCGGTACAGGTACCTGTGGTACATCCTGTATTCCATGTGTATGAATAAGGTGGTGTGCCTGAAGAAGCCGTGAATGTTCCGGAACCATCGCATACCCCGTTACAGGTAACACTAACCGTGCTGGAATCAATGGCCGGAATGGGTGTTACAGGAATGGTGACGCTGTCTACCAGCGTACATGCCTTTACATCGGTTACGGTCACGGTGTACTGTCCTGCGCAAAGTGTTATACAGGTGATCTGGGTACAACCGTTACTCCACAGATAGGTATAACCGGGTGTACCGCCGGATGGGGTTACGGTAGCCGTTGCATCACATGCGCCTCCGCAACCAGGATCGGTTTTACTCATAGCCAGGCTGTAAGTTGCAGGCTCGGTCAGGTTGGTGGACGATGTACTTGTACAACCCAGTGCATCGGTCACCGTAACGGATGCGGCGCCGGAGCACAGGCCGGTTGCCGTTGTTGTAGTTTGACCGCTATTCCAAAGGTAGGTATAAGGTGCTGTTCCGTCTGATGCGGTAACCGTAG
Source organism: Flavobacteriales bacterium (assembly GCA_020435415.1). Lineage (NCBI taxonomy): Bacteria > Pseudomonadati > Bacteroidota > Flavobacteriia > Flavobacteriales > Flavobacteriales bacterium. Next base: position 58,519 of record JAGQZQ010000007.1, on the reverse strand, counting down.
CAGATCCTGTACAAACAGCATAACAATCCAGGTTGGTACTTCCAGTGATACTTGAAACCAGTGTAAGTGGTTCGGTGATCACAATGGCATCATTAACCGTACATCCATTGGCATCTGTACTTGTAACCGTATAATTTCCCGCACATAATCCGGTAGCTGTTGGGGTGGTTTGGCCGTCATTCCATAAATAGGTGTAAGACGCGGTTCCGCCGGAAACGGCGATTGTCGCACTTCCGTTACAGCTTCCGCCACAAGTTACATTCGAACTGCCCGTTATACTTCCGGTAAATGCCGTAGGCTGCGCAATTCCGGATCCACCGTTGATGGTACACCCGTTGGCATCGGTGACGGTTACAGAATATGCACCGGCGCATAACCCGGTTGCTGTTGCATTGGTTTGGCCGTTATTCCACAAATAAGAATAAGGTGTGGTACCACCGGCCGGGGATGAAAGAATGGTTCCGTCACACACCCCGTTACAGGTGGCGTTTGTTAGAGTTAATGTCTGAGAGAGTGCATTTGGCTGAGTAATGGTCACCGAAGAATTTGTTGTACAACCATTGGCATCCGTAATGGTCACACCAAATGCCCCGTTACACAAACCTGTTGCTGTGGAATCCGTTTGGGCATTACTCCATAAATAAGTAAAAGGCGTGGTACCTCCTGCCGGAGTAACAATAGCTACACCTGTACAACTGCCATTACAAAGCACATGGGTCGTATCTGTAATTGAGGAGGTGAGTACAACCGGTTCGTTGATGGTATAATTCTCAACAGAGGTACATCCGTTAGCATCTGTAACGGTAACACTGTACGGTCCCGAACACAGGTTAGATAATGAATCTGTCGTTTCACCTCCCGGTGCCCACAAATAGGAATATGGCGTGGTACCTCCCGTTACATCCACTGCTACTTCTCCGTCACAAAGACCACCGCATGAAATATGGTACTCCGCCGGCGTAGTCACCATCGGGTTAGGTTCGGTGATGTTCAGTGTAGCAAATGCCTGACAACCGTTCTTATCGGTTATGGTTACACTATATGCTCCCGGACAAAGATTCTTCAGGGTATCCTGCGTACTGGCATTGGTCCACACATAAGTATAAGGTGTCGTACCACCACTTGGCGCCACATAGGCGGTTCCATCGCAAGCAGCGTTACATTGCACATTGCTACTTCCTTCGTTGGCTACAAGTAATCCCGGTTCGTCAATCGTTATGGATATATTATCCTGGCAACCGTTGATATCGGTCACGGTGATCGTGTAGTTACCCACACACAAGCCTGTGCAATTCGATTGAGTACATCCGTTACTCCACGTATAACTATAGGGCGGGGTTCCATCAATAGCCGTGACCGAACCATCCCCATCACAAACAGAGAAACAGCTGGCATCCTGAGGAGGAGGCGTGGCGAATATCACCAACTCTGCAGGTTCCGTAACCGCCTGGGACTTAAAGTGAACACAGCCTGTTCCTACGTCCGTTACACGCACCGTATACGTTCCGGGACCAAGACCGGTAAGTGAATCGGCTGTAGAACCGTTAAACAGCCATACATATGTAATAGGACCTGTTTCCCCGATCAGAGAATCAACCCGTGCTATCCCATCCGAGAAGCCATTACAGCTAACGGCGGTGGATGAAGTAACGATGGTAAACGGGCAAACAGAGTCCGGAGACAATGGCCCCGGGCTGGCTGCGGAAGGTGTATCAAACAGGACAGGTCCTTGAAACGCCATCCCGTTTGCCTCCATATCCATCTTTTTCCAGTTATTCGAATGAAGATGAATACTTCCGTAAAAATTGTTGATGATCTTATCCGAAAAATGGGCATCACCATATATATACAGCGAACTATTGACGTCAGAGGCGAAAATCACTTTATAAGAAAGTGAACTCCAATCTATTGATCTGCATTCGGCTCTCCCCTGAACAGTTACTTTATCGGAATAGGAATCAAAGGAGTTCTGATCAAAATGAACATTATCCTTACTGGTAGGAACGCCCGTGCCTCCTTTTCCACCACTTTGCGAGGACCATGAGGTACGATTGTGCCAGGAACCACTGCCACCCACCCAATATAAATCGGCCGCAAACAGTTGTGAAGAAAGAAATACGCCCACTAAGCTCCATGCCAGGCGCTGGGCGAAACGGTACTTCAAAAACATCCGATTGGGATAATGCACAATATCATCAATTCTAAAATTCTCCATTTATACTCGATATGGAAGAATTTGTTACAGCATAAACACGGACACTAACTGTCGAAGTTAACAAGAAATGAGGCTGGCAGCAACGTTACCACCCCTGGCTGTTAATTACTCTTTCCAATTGTTGATTTCTTTCCGGGATTCGGGCGATATTTTTCTAATTTTGGTCTGGCGCTCAATTTATTATCACAATGGCGCAATCTTTGATCCCATTCTCATAAAGAAATTCTGAATGACACACCGGATCCTTATTATATGCCTCTCCCTCATTTTGCTTGGAAGTTGCACCTCTTCCCGGAAGTATCTTAGCCGTGGCCAATATGAGATGGCCCTCCATAAATCGGTCAAGAAACTGCGGAAGAAACCCGAAAAAATGAAGGAGATCGATGTTTTACGCGAGTCGTATCGCATTGCCAATCAAAAAGACATGGATAAGGTGAATTTCCTCAAAGCGGAAGGCAACCCCCAACGTTGGAATGACTTGTACGTTCTGTATGAGCGGCTCAAGGCCAGGCAGTCTACCGTTTCCACGCTACCCAGTTACACCAAGGACGCCATCGGTTTCAGCCAGATCAACTACGATGCAGAACTGATCGAGGCAAAGAAAAATGCCGCCGAGTACCTGTATACCCATGCCGTTCGGTTGCTTGACAGCAAGGAGAAAGAAGACGCAAGGGCTGCCTGGTACGAATTGGCCAAAGTAAAATCCTATTTTCCTGACTACAAGGATACCGACGATCTGATGCGGAAAGCCAAAGAACTCGGAATGTCCTATGTGTTTTTTGAGATCCGCAACAAGAGTCAGGTGCTGATTCCTGCGACGTTCGATGAAGAGATCCGGCGGATTGCGCTTTCAGAGTTGAACACGGAATGGATCACCTATCATGTCCGATCCGAACAAAAGATCGGCTATGACTACAGCATTGCCCTTGAGATCAAGCATATTGAAGTGTCACCGGAAAGGGTAAAAGAAGTGCATTACGATGAAAAAGCCACTGTGAAAGATGGCTGGGAGTATAAACTTGATGAAAAGGGCAATGTAGTAAAAGACAGTCTGGGAAATGACATCAAGGTAGATAAGTATGTGAACATACAATGCAAAGTCATTGAAACGCAGCAGTCGAAAGCTGCCATACTTACGGGAGTTATAAACTACACCAATCTGCTGAGCGGACAGCTGATCAAAACAGAAGCCATTTCCGTTGAATCTGTGTTTGACCATGCAGCAGCTATCGCCATTGGTGATTTACGGGCATTAAGTAAGGCTTCGCAGGAGAAGACCAAGAGAAAGCCCGTACCTTTTCCTTCGGATGCGGATTTGATACTGCAATCTGCGGATATCATGAAAGGTCAGTTGAAGGATCTTATCTGGAAAAACAAAGGTCTGTTGCGTTAACAGTGCTCTGAGAAGATGTCCGTTACCTCCAAAATACTGGACCGCCTGAACATTGCAGGCAAACTCACGCCAAAAAGGCTGGCCAATGCCGGCAGGGTCTATACCAGCTTTTATAAGTCCCGTATGCTTGGCTCAACATATCATCCGGCATTTCCACTTGGCCTGGCGATCGAACCAACAACAGCGTGCAATCTCCGCTGTCCGGAGTGCCCTTCAGGTCTGAGATCTTTCACCAGACCTACAGGCAGATTGTCAATGCCTTTGGTGAAACGTGTACTGGATGAAGTTTCTCCATATACCTTTTACCTGACCTTGTATTTTCAGGGAGAACCATACCTCAATCCCGACTTTTTGGACATAGTTGAATATGCCAGGAGCAAGTCCATGTATACAGCAACATCCACCAACGGCCACTTCCTGAATGACGAAAATGCACGGCGAACGGTGGAGTCAGGTCTTGACCGCCTGATCATATCCCTTGACGGAACCACCCAGGAAACCTACGAGGCCTATCGAAAAGAAGGGCAGCTTGACAAGGTACTTGCGGGTGCCGAACGCATCGTCTATTGGAAAAAAAAGCTGAAATCCCGCACCCCGTATACCGTGTTTCAATTCCTGGTTGTCAAACCCAACGAACATCAGATTCCGGAAGCCAGAGACCTGACCACCCGTTTAGGTTTGGATGGCCTGTTGCTTAAAACCGCTCAGGTTTATGACTTCAAACATGGCCACGAGCTAATCCCGGATCAGGAACAGTTTGCACGTTATAAGAAAATGCCGGACGGAACTTATACCATTAAGAATTCGCTGGACAATCACTGTTGGAAACTCTGGACATCCTGTGTGGTTACCTGGGACGGCAAAGTGGTGCCATGTTGTTTTGACAAAGATGCATCGCACGAGATGGGCAATCTGAATGAACGTAGTTTTCGGGAAGTGTGGAACAACGAAGCTTACCGCGCATTCCGGAGCCAACTCCTGAAATCCAGGTCTACCATAGACATTTGCAACAATTGCTCAGAAGGCACCAAGGTATGGGGTTGAAGCCGTTTAGATCAAACGGTCATGATCTCCTTTTCCTTGGACTGAAGGTGTGCGTCGATCTTACCGGAAAATTGGTCGGTCACCTGCTGTATTGAACTCTCAGCATCTTTGGCCAGGTCTTCGGACAGGCCGTTTTTCACCAATCCTTTGATTTTTTCGTTGGCTTCCCTGCGAATATTTCTCAGGCTTACCTTGCCATGCTCAGCCTCCCCCTTGGTTTTCTTCACCAGCTCAAGTCTACGTTCCTCAGTCAGCGGTGGTATGTTGATACGGATCAGGGTACCGTCGTTCTGCGGATTGAATCCCAGATTGGATTCGCGGATCGCTTTTTCGATCGGTTCGATCATGGACTTCTCCCAGGGTTGCACGGTCAGTGTTCTAGGGTCCGGTGCACCGATATTGGCAACCTGGCTGAGGGGGGTACTATTTCCGTAATAATCCACATCTACGTTATCCAGCATAGAAGGATTTGCCCTTCCGGCTCTAATCTTGGCCATCTCATTTTCCAGATGGTCAATGGCTTTCATCATTTGGGTTTTTGCATGATCAATGCATGCTTGTAGTTCCGGCGTCATGCTAGCTTACTTTTACGATGTGGATCGTGTGATTCAACAATGGCGAAAGTTACTGATTTCCTCGAAAATGGTCAAAATTCCACAAGGGTGCCGACAGATTCCCCTTCAAGGATTCTCATCAGATTTCCTTCGACATTTACATCAAAAACAACGATAGGGAGTTTATTCTCATTGCATAGTGTGAATGCGGTCATATCCATTACATTCAAGGCCTTTTCATACACTTCACTGAAAGAAACCCGGTCATACTTGGTTGCCGTGGCGTCCTTCTCCGGATCAGCAGTGTATACCCCATCCACCCTGGTACCTTTGAGAATAACATCCGCTTCGATTTCTATGGCCCTTAATGTAGCTGCAGTGTCCGTAGTAAAGTAGGGGTTTCCTGTTCCGGCTCCGAAGATCACGATACGCCCTTTCTCCAGATGCCTTACGGCTCTTCTTCTGATAAAAGGTTCACATATTTGTTCCATTTTTATGGCAGAGAGGAGTCTTGTTTGCAAGCCTAAAGATTCTAATGCGGACTGCAAAGCCATGCCGTTGATGACGGTTGCAAGCATGCCCATGTAGTCTGCATGAACCCTTTCGATCCCACCTTTTGAGGCCTCAATGCCTCTGAAAATATTTCCACCACCGACAACTACAGCCACTTCCACACCTTTTTTTACGGCTGCTGCAATTTCGTTGGCATATTGGGTAAGCCGGTTGTTATCAATCCCGAAATCCTTTTCGCCCATCAATGATTCTCCGCTAAGTTTCAGCAGGATCCGCTTGTATTTGATCTCTCCCATGTGACCTTGCCGTTGATGTACGGCTCCATTTTAAAAGTTAGACTAAAAAAAAAGAGAGAATAACTTCTCTCTTTTTGAATATTGATCAGATACCCAGGCCAACGCGCCTGAATGCCTCGATTTTCAAATCTTTATCTACCTCACTGAGGTATTGTCTTACGGTTTTCTTACCGTCACGCACAAAGTCCTGATTGAGCAGGGTGCTTTCCTTGTAGAATTTATTAAGCTTACCCATGGCAATTTTTTCGAGCATGTCTTCAGGCTTGCCTTCCTTTCTTGCCAGCTCTTTGGCGATATCCAGTTCCTTTTCCACCGTTCCGCTATCCACGTCATCCTTATCAAGGGCTACGGGGTTCATGGCAGCTACCTGCATGGCCACTTCCTTGGCGACCTGTTCGATCACTTCCCCGTTGGAAATGTTCACACCTACCAGGGTTGCCAACTTATTACCGGGGTGGTTATAAGCAACCACACGTTCGGAATTGATTACTTCAAAGGCGGTGATTTCCAGTTTCTCGCCAATCTTTCCCATCTCATCAACGATGTTGTTCTCGATGGTACGTCCGTTATTTTCAACGGACTTCAGCTCTTCAATAGAAGACACGTTATTGGTAAGCGCTGCTTCGGCAATTTGATTGGCCAGGTTGATGAAATCATCGTTCTTGGCAACAAAGTCCGTCTCACAGTTCAGCGCGATCAAAATACCTTTTTTATTATCCGAAGCGATTTTAGCAACCACATAACCTTCATTGGCTTCACGGTCGGAACGCTTGTCTGCGATCTTTTGTCCTTTCTTACGAAGAATCTCAACTGCCTTTTCAAAATCGCCGTTGGCTTCCGTCAACGCGTTCTTACAATCCATCATTCCAGCGCCGGTCTTCTGCCTTAGGCTGTTAACATCGGCTGCGGTAATATTGGCCATGATCTTAAAATGATTTGATAAAAGATGGTGTTATACTTTATTCTTTCTCTGCCTTCACGTCCTCTGCAGTTTCAGCAGTCGCCTCGGTAGAAGCTTCCTGTGTTGGTGCATCGGCTGCTTTCTCTTCCTTCACTTCCACCTTCTTTGGCTGAGGAGATTTAGAGGCCGTAGGGGTTTTTCCCTTTTTACCCTCTGCATCTTTGGATTTCGCAGCACCTTTGGCTTCGGTGGATTTACCTTCTTTCTCAGCGATGGCTGCTTCTTTATCCTTTTCCTTCTTTCTTTCGTCCAGTCCTTCCTTTACGCCGGAGATCACACTTTCCATGATCACGGCGATAGAACGAGTTGCATCGTCATTGGCTGGAATCGGGAAGTCCACAAGGGTAGGATCGGAATTTGTATCAACGATTGCAAAAGTAGGGATATTCAACTTTTTGGCTTCTTTGATAGCGATATGTTCACGCATGATATCCACCACAAAAAGTGCAGCGGGCAGGCGTGTCAGATCAGCGATACTTCCGAGTTCCTTTTCCAGTTTCTCTTTTTGCCTTTCAAACTGAAGACGCTCTCTTTTAGAGATGTTATCGTAAGTCCCGTCGGTCTTCATCTTTTCGATGGAAGCCATTTTACGGATCGATTTACGGATTGTCGCAAAGTTGGTCAGCATTCCGCCGGGCCATCTTTCGGTCACGTAAGGCATATTCACGCCTTTTACGATCTCAGCAACAGAGTTCTTCGCTTGTTTCTTGGTCGCAACGAAGAGTATTTTTTTTCCGGACTTGGCCATTTGCTTCAGGGCTGCTCTGGCAGTCTCTGTTTTGGCAATGGTCTTGTTCAGGTCGATGATATGGATCCCGTTTTTCTCCATGAAAATGTAGGGAGCCATTTTGGGGTTCCATTTCCTTTTGAGGTGACCAAAGTGTGCACCCGCATCCAGAAGTTCCTTTTGGGTAAGTTGTGCCATAAAAAAGGTTCGGGTTTCTTAACGTTTGCTGAATTGGAATCTCTTCCGTGCTTTCCTTCTGCCAAATTTCTTTCTTTCCACCATTCTGGAATCCCTGGTAAGGAGTCCTTCGGGCTTAAGCACAGTTCTGTACTCCGGATTGATCTGGCACAATGCTTTACTGATGGCAAGGCGAATAGCTTCGGCCTGGCCTTTGATACCGCCACCATGCACATTCACAGTCACATCGAACTTGCCTTTATTGTCAGTCAGCATGAATGGCTGATTTACCTTTTCGATGAGTTCAGGAACAGTGAAGTAGTCTTTTTCTTCCCTGCGGTTGATAATGACAGAACCGTTGCCTTCACTCAGATAAATTCTGGCCACGGATGTTTTTCTTCTGCCAATGGTATTGATGACTTCCATAGGTTATTTGATTGTGCTGAGAGCGAGTGGTTGGGGGTTTTGACCGGCGTGCTGATGTTCGTTGCCCGCATAAACGTGCAGGTTTCCGAATATTTTATTTCCGAGTTTATTCTTGGGGAGCATCCCTCTGACCGCCTTTTCGATCAGCTGGGCAGGCTTTTTCTGAATAAGATCAGCGGCTTTGACTTGCCTTTGTCCGCCAGGATAGCCGGTGTGACGGATGTAGATCTTATCCTCCATCTTGGTACCGGTCAAACGAACCTTATCCGCGTTGATCACGATCACATTGTCTCCGCAATCTGCGTGAGGTGTGAAACCGGTTTTGTGTTTGCCACGGAGAACAAAAGCCACTTTGGAAGACAATCTTCCCAGAACTTCGTTCTCGGCATCCACCACAAACCATTCTTTGTTGGCATTCGCCTTGTTCAGCGATACCGTTTTATTGCTTAAGGTGTCCACTATTGCTTATATTTCAGGTATTCCGAATACGTTTTAACTCAGTAAAATCCACAAAATGGGCTGCGAAGATAGTTCCTTTTTTTCAATGCCACAAGCACAGAACCATTTAATTTACCAGAACGCCCAGTTGTTTTCCAACGTTAATAAATGCCTTTATCGCCTGATCAAGGTGTTCCTTCTTATGGGCCGCCGATATCTGGACCCTGATCCGGGCCTGATCTTTAGGCACCACAGGATAGAAAAAGCCGATCACATATATACCTTCTTTTAACAGATGGTCTGCAAAGACCTGTGCCGTTTTCGCATCATACAACATGATGGGCACGATGGGATGAACACCTTCCTTTATATCAAAGCCGGCATCGGTCATGCCCTTTCTGAAATACGCCGTATTCTCCATCAGGGTATCTCTCAGGTTCGTCGTTTCAGTGAGCAAGTCAAATACACGGCTTGCAGCACCTGTAATGGACGGAGCAAGGCTGTTTGAGAACAAATAAGGGCGTGACCGCTGTCTGAGCATATCAATCACTTCCTTCCGGCCCGACGTAAAACCACCCATGGCACCACCCAGCGCCTTTCCAAGCGTGCTGGTAATGATATCCACCCTTCCCATTACACCACAATGTTCATGGGTTCCACGACCGGTTTTGCCAACAAAACCCGTTGCATGGCTATCATCCACCATCACAAGGGCATCATATTTTTCTGCCAGGTCACAGATCTGATCCAGTTTGGCAATGTATCCATCCATGGAAAACACGCCATCAGTAACGATCATCCTGAACCGCTGGGCTTGTGCCTCCTGAAGTTTCGCTTCCAGATCCGCCATATCACTGTTCTTATAACGGTACCGCTGGGCCTTGCAAAGGCGAACACCATCTATAATGGAAGCATGGTTGAGTTCATCCGAGATCAGTGCATCCTCCGGACCGAGCAGAGGTTCAAAAACGCCGCCGTTTGCATCGAAGCATGCCGCATAAAGAATGGTATCCTCAGTACCAAGGAAGGCCGACACCTTTTCTTCCAGCTGTTTGTGAATATCCTGTGTCCCGCAGATAAAGCGAACTGAAGACATACCATAACCGCGGCTGTCGAGTGTTTCGTACGCTGCTTTGATCACCTCCGGATGCGATGAAAGTCCGAGATAATTGTTGGCACAGAAGTTCAGCACTTCCTTTCCATCGGTGGTTTTGATTACCGCATCCTGCGGCGTAGTGATGATGCGCTCCTTTTTATAGAGGCCTGCTTGCTCAATGCCCTGGAGTTCCTCTTGCAGAAATTTTTGAAATGAACCGTACATATACTCTACCCTATATTAATGAATGACTAATGAAAATCACGGACAAAAAAAAGACGGTGGCTCTCAGAGAACCACCGTCCAAAATTAATGAAATCGGAACGACTTATACCAGTCCCTGATCCAGCATGGAATCAGCAACCTTCACGAAGCCTCCGATGTTCGCACCTTTTACATAGTTAACGAAATCACCGTCTTCACGGCCATATTTCAGGCACATTTGGTGAATGCTCGTCATGATGCCCTTCAATTTATCATCCACTTCTTCACGTGTCCATGACAAACGGAGCGAGTTCTGGCTCATTTCAAGTCCGGATGTGGCCACACCACCTGCGTTGGCAGCTTTACCGGGACCGAACATGATCTTGTTGTTCAGGAATACTTCAACAGCTTCCGGTGTAGATGGCATATTCGCGCCTTCACTCACCGCAATACAACCATTGCTGATCAGTTTCTGAGCATCTTCTCCGTTCAACTCGTTTTGCGTGGCACATGGCAGGGCAATGTCACATTTGACTTCCCATGGCCTCTTACCGGCGATGAATTTGGCACCGAACTTATCAGCGTATTCTTTGATACGACCACGCTTGACGTTTTTCAGTTCCATCACCCATGCCAGTTTCTCACGGTCGATTCCCTTTTCGTCATAGATATATCCTTCGGAATCCGAGAAAGTCAGCACTTTACCTCCGAGGTCAAGAACCTTTTCGGCGGCATACTGGGCTACGTTACCTGAACCGGAGATCACCACGGTCTTGTCTTTCACCATTTGGCCTCGCACTTCAAGCATTTGTTCTGCGAAGTACACACAGCCATATCCGGTGGCTTCCGGACGGATCAGGCTACCACCCCAGTTGGGTGACTTACCTGTAAGTACGCCGGTGAATTCATTACGAATCCGTTTGTACTGACCAAACATAAAGCCGATCTCACGACCACCCACACCGATGTCACCGGCAGGAACGTCGGTATCAGGACCGATATGACGTGAAAGCTCAGTCATAAAGCTTTGGCAGAAAGCCATCACTTCATTGTCACTCTTTCCTTTGGGGTCAAAATCGGATCCTCCTTTACCGCCGCCCATGGGCAGGGTGGTGAGGCTGTTCTTGAATACCTGTTCAAAGGCCAGGAATTTCAAAATACCCAGGTTTACGGAAGGGTGAAAACGAAGTCCACCTTTGTAAGGTCCGATGGCGCTGTTCATCTCAATACGGAATCCGCGGTTGATCTGAAACTGTCCTTTGTCATCTTTCCACGGAACGCGGAACATGATCACTCTTTCGGGTTCACAAATCCTTTCCAGGATTCTTGCATCCTTATACTTGGGATGTGCTTCCATGAAGGGAATAATAACTTCGGCAACTTCATGTACAGCTTGCAGATACTCGGGTTCATTTCCGTTGCGGACCCTGACTTTGGCCATGAACTCCTCAAGCTTGGGGTCTTGAGCTTTTTTTGGTTCCATCGTTGCGGTTTCCATAGATGATTTGTTAAATAAGCGTCAAAATTTGGTTTTAGTGCTGGTAGATATATTTCAAATATAAAACAAACTTAAATCAGTAGTAACACATGGAAAATGTATCATGTTGGGTTTATCGACTTATCCATCAATTTGAACGACCAACCAAATCAGTGTACAAATGATAGTTCACTTTTTCAGGAACGGAGAGCACAAAAACGCGTGCATCCTTCGCTCCCGTCAACAAAGCAGTTTCCTCATCTTTGATCAATATAAAATCTCCGGTCACGGCCGACTTTCCATCAATGTTAATTTCGCCATCAAGTACAAATGCACCAACGATCTGGCCGGATGGCGACATTGAATACGAACTTCCTTCAGACATAGTTACCTGTTGCATGACCACCTCCGGACTTTCCATTTTCATGGGTGCCTTTTCTCCTGAAAACGAAACCACAGAGACACCATCGGATACCTCCACCGGAAAATCAGAAGACTTGTAATCATTATAGGATGCCGGACGGCTGAGGGATTGTTCAAGTCCCGGATCGAACCAAATCTGAAAAATGGCAGACTGCGGAAGCAGACGCTCGGCATGGGTGATTCCATTGCCTGCCCTGATGATCTGTGCATCACCGGCCTGCAGTGTTTTCCAATCTTTTAACTGGCTGTCGTAATGTTGAATTTCTCCTTTGAGAACGATGGTCACAATCTCAAACCCACGATGCGGATGCTCACCGATCAACCCACCTTCATCGCTCCAGGCATGGGCCCAGTAAAATAGATTGGACATAGGGGATAACTTCCCGCCGTCCTGGGGAAAACCAATCGGTTTCCGTTCCTGAATCCTGCCGCCGTCAAATGCACCGGCCGCTTGTTGCGAAGGCTCGAATCTCTCGTAAGCCATTGTGTAGTTAGGTAAAAACACCCAATGTTAGAAAAATTATAACTCATAAAAAAAGGCCCGATGAACAATATCAGGCCTTTTTTAGTATCCGGATCGCCGGATCCATGCGTCATTACACTATTTCAGGGTCACGTTGTAAGTCTTACCGCGAAACACAACGGTGGCTTGATTGTCACAATTTCCGTTGCCATAATCTCCGGTGATGGGGTCCTTGCCATCAGGGGTCAGTTCGAAGCTTCCGCTGGTAATCCACCGGCAGCTCAGTTCCACCCTCAAAGGGGTCTTGACCGCTGCATTGTACCCGTTTCCATTTGCACCCGTTCCACTGGCTGTTCCGGTGATCAGGTAAACATCATCCAACCAATTGATCAGGGTTGATTCACCTTCCACCCATTCTCTGACACGATCAGATTTCCACGTGGCTGACTTCCCGTCGGGAGCAGTAACCGTTCCATCAACCGTGATGTTATAGTAAAGGTGGTTGCTGGAATTGTAGCCCATGTTGGTTACAGATTTTAATCCTTCGATTTTATAGTCATTCACATAATAATCTTCAGGAGTGATGCTATGGGTAGATCCGGGATCCCGGTACATGCCGTTATAACTGACCCTGATCTTTCCACGACGGTTGCGGCCATCGTTGCACAGACAGTTCACGGTGCCGAAATCGACCACCAATGAACGTGGTGTGGTGGTGGTGTCATGGGTGATCGTGGCGCATTTACCCATGATTGACTGATCAAGTCCGTCTTTATAGCTGGTGAGATTGCCATCGGCAGCCTGATCAGAGATGCTTTCTATATCGCTGAAGCTGCGTTCGGCCAACGCATTGTCATTGGCTGCAGAATAGTCATTGTCCCGCTCTTTTTTACAGGAGACAAAAGCCATACCTAATGCCGCTGCCATCAACAACAGTGATTTTCCGGAGGTCAGAGGTTTCATAATGTACATTTTGATTATAGATTTCTTACCCGCACAAAAAGGCAAAGACTATGCCAGAATCAGGAAACGATGAACCGGTTCCTTAAGGAGAAAGACGTTTTATCTCCCATGCATCACCCTTCCACTGATAATCAAAACGGTTGTGCAGGCGAAATTGTTGGTCCTCCCAGAATTCATATCGATCAGGAATGATCCTGAAACCACCCCAGTAGTCCGGACGCTCCACCGGTTTGTTGAGAAACTGTGCGGCACTTTTTGCCACCGAACGCAGCAACTGAATCCTTGAACTGATCGGCCGGCTTTGCTTGGATGCCCATGCACCCAACTGGCTCTGCCGGGGACGGGTGGCGAAATAAGCGTCCGATTCTTCAGCGCTGACTTTTTCCACCTGGCCTTCCACCCTCACCTGCCGACCTAGTTCCTTCCAGTAAAACAACAGAAAGGCTTGAGGGTTCTCCTCCAGCTCATGGCCTTTTCGGCTTTCATAGTTTGTAAAAAAGACAAAGCCCTTTTCATCAAAACTTTTTAAAAGCACCATTCGAGCCGAAGGGCGGCCGGATTTGCTTGCAGTGGCGAGGCAAACAGCCTCCGGCATGTTCTTCACTTCCTGTTCCGCCTTCGCATACCATTGTCCGAATAATTCCAATGGATTGGGTTCCATGTTTCTTCTTTTTTACAAAGGTATAAAGTTTGATCCCAGATTATGCATTAGGAAGCGCCTTTCGCGCTGAACTATATATGTATTAGCTGGGGCTATCCCGCATTAGAAAATCAAGAATTTATTCCGAAGCAAACAATCGGTATCCTATGATTTTCTTATGCGTCATGCAATAGTTTTTTTCTATTGCATGATTCGGGTTGATCTGCGGGAATCGTCATGATCAACATCCGCTTCCTTTTTCTTGTTGTTTTGCCGGGAAATTCGCTAATTTCATGGCATGAAAACGCATTTGACCGTTTCACGATAGACAAATCACAGTGGTAACCATTTCAAAAGAAGCCCGGATCAAAGACCTGATTGAGCAGCATGCCTATCTCAAGGATGTACTCAGCAGATTTAATATTGACCAGGGACTGTTCGGACTCACCATTGTAGATGCTTGCAACGTGGTTGGTTTGAACGCGGATTTCCTGCTTACCCTGCTGGGTGCATATGAGAACCCGGATGCTTTTCCTGAACAGGAATTAAAGAAGTTTCCGGTGACCACGATGCTGGACTTTCTCCAAAAAACCCATCAGTACTACCGGTACCGCAGACTTCCCGAAGCGGAAAAATATATTTTTGACCTGATCCGCGAATTGATGGCACCTCATGCCATGCTGGATGAGATCAACCGGGAGTTCACCGAAGTGAAAGAAGAAATACTGGAACACATTGCTTTGGAAGAGGCATCCTTGTTTCCGTATATACTTTATCTATACAACATCGGGTACAATGAATACAACCTGGTGGAATTATATGAGCTGATGGAAAAAAATGCCATCAGCAAATTCACCACCGAACATGACGATATCGAAAGGCAACTGGAGTTGGTTCTGGACAAGCTGGAATCATGTGACGACCGGATTCAACAATTGCCTTCATTCGACAAGACCGTGCGGCATCTGCATGGACTGATCAAGGACCTCACCATTCACAAATGGGTGGAAGACCGGGTACTTACGCCCGCCGCGATTGAGATCGAAAAGAAGATCCGAAAAGAGATTTATTAAGGTTCGCGTGGAACGTTAACCCCTGGCTATTTTCTTCCCCGTTTCTTCTTTCCTTTATGACTCTGATCCTTCCTCCATCCGTCATCATCTCCCGATGGCCATTCTTCAACCACCACTTTCAATCCTTTGTATTTAACGTTTCCGAAGGACTTCAGTAGTTTTTTCTCATAGGCCTGATCCAACTCGAATACCGTGAAATTCTTTTGGATCTCAATGCGACCGATCTCGATGTTACGGGCAGCCAGTTGCTGGTTGATCATCTGGAAAAGAATGCTTGGCTTGAAGCGGTGTTTGACACCCAGGTTGATGACAAACTTCCCGAAAGTATAACCCTTACCATCTTTCTCTCCCCTTGTTCTTTTTCCGTCGCCGCGTTCTCCGCGTTCGCCTCGTTCGCCACGATCATTGCGATCGCCACGGCCGGATACGGTACTCAGATCCCTGGCATCTTTATAATAGGAAAGAAAGCGATTGAACTCCACGGATACAAACCGGGTGATCAGGTCTTCCTTACTCATCCATTCCAGCTTTTTGTAGATCACCGGCAGGAAGTCGCCGATCTGTTCTTCGTGCACTTCGATGGTCTCCATGCGATTGATGAGGTGAAACAGCTGCCTCTCACAAATCTCTTTTCCGGTTGGCACCTTCATCTGCTCGATGGGGCGGCCGAGCACTTTCTCAAGGTATGCGATCCTTTTCTTCTCTGACACATGAACAATGGCCAGCGATACACCGGTTTTATCACCCCTGCCTGTTCTTCCGCTTCGATGAACATACGCGGCATCATCGTCGGGTAAATTATAATGGATCACATGACTAAGATCATTCACATCCAGGCCCCGTGCAGCCACATCTGTGGCAATCAGCATCCTGATCTGCTTATTCCGGAAACGTCCCATCACGAAATCGCGTTGCCCCTGGCTCAGATCACCATGCAGGGCATCTACCGCATATCCTTCTGCCGACATCTTATCGGCGATCTCCTTGGTCTCTCTTCGTGTGCGGCAAAACACGATGGCGTAGATATTGGGATTCATATCCGCAATCCTTTTCAGCGCCAGGAAGCGGTCCCTTCCACTAACCAGAAAATAACCATGCTTTACGCTCCCGGTGCTGATGTGGGCATGCGCCACACTGAGCTCCTTCGCATCCTTCATATAGGATTTTGCCAGGCGTTTCACACCGGCCGGCATGGTGGCGGAGAACAACAGTGACTGCGCATCCGTGGGCACCGCCTCCATGATGGCATCAAGCTCTTCCTTGAAGCCCATGGATAGCATTTCATCCGCCTCATCAAGAACAAGCCACCGGATGTTTTCCAGTTTCAGGACCTTTCTATTCAGCAAATCAAGGGTACGTCCGGGGGTACCTACTACGACATGACTTCCTTTTTTCAAGGCCCGTACCTGGGTTTCCATGCTGGCGCCACCATACACCGGAGTCACATATAACCCTTTGGTGTGCTTGGAAAAACTTTCGAGGTCACGGGCGATCTGAATGCAAAGTTCCCGGGTGGGGCAAAGAATGATGGCTTGTGCATTCTTGCTTTGCAGGTCGAGCTGCTGAAGGATAGGGAGTCCGAAGCCAGCGGTTTTTCCGGTACCGGTTTGTGCGGTTGCGATCAGGTCTTCCCTGGTATTCAGCAAATGCGGGATGGTCAGTTGTTGGATGGGGGTTGGCTGTTGAAAGCCCAGATCAGCGATAGACCGGAGTATACCGGCATCCAGACCCATGTCTTCAAACGGGATCATAGCAAGCGGACTTTTGTTTTACGGCCAGGTGATCAACCGTGCGCCACCCTGGCTGCCCGCGTAGAATAACCCTTCTTCGTTCAAAAGCAGTGCAAAGGAACGGAATATTTATCAATAAAGAATAAGGTGTATGCAATGAAATTACCGGCGTTTCGCCCTCCAGCCGGAGTTTCTGATCCTGGAGCGGGTATTTTTGATGACTGATTCCGATTCCCGAGGAATCTTATCGGCAGGCAGTGTGGAAAAACGGAACCCTTCATAAACGGCAATGGCATAAAAGAAGAAGTCCATGGGTTCAAGGGAGTCCTGATACATATCAAACAGAAAGGTCACATCGATCATATCGATGATATCCAGCACACTCATACCACTGCCTGCACTTAAAAATCCGGCCACGCAAAGCAGGTTTCCGATAAAACAACCGACCAGAGAATAGATGGCTCCAAGTATTGCGAACTTGGATTCCACTCCCTTGCCGGCCCAACGTATGGTAAAGCCTACCACCGCACCAATGGCCACGGCTACATAACCGATCATCATATTTGTAACGATGGTGATGACGGCCCATAACACAGCGGCAACGATGGATGCAATCGCACCAAACAGGACCGCCCGTGCGAAGTCCTGTTCTCGGAGCATGGCTTCGTAGGTCTTCTTTTCCGGAAGAACACTTTCATGCTGGTCGGATGGTGTGATCACCACTTCAGGATCCGCTTCAAAGTCCGGGCAGTATTTTTCAAACGCAGCTTTCTGTCCGGTCAGGCTGCACAGCAAACCTTCCTTCATATCCAGCTGACGTTTTGTACAACGCTTGCAGAACTCAAGTTGTTCTTGTCGTGATATCATGTTCCCGGCAGATAATATATCATCCGCGAAGAGGTGTACGGCATTATACGGGGGAGGGTTATCATAATGTGCTGATGCGGTGATGTGCTAATGCGTTGATGATGTGATGACCTGCTAGCCGATGCTTAGGCCACTGGGATACAGGAATTGACCTGATGAATGTGAATTATTTAGCAGTGGGGGTACTCTAAAAAAGGAGAGCTGGTTAGAACAGTAATTCTATACATGGAAGCCGTAGTTAATGACATCATGTTTAGGGCATCCTCGCAATTTTTGCTTCACCGTACCATTATATCAACACATTAGCACATCACCGCATCAGCACATCATCACATCACCTTTTGAATACGTAACAAAAAATAAGTAACTGTGAATTTCGTGTTAATAAAACAGCCGTGCCAAAACCGTTAAAAAAAATTAGCGGACAACATTTTTCGCAGCGGGTAAGGGATAGCGTGTCAACTTTATTTTTTCACAGACATTTTGTTTATAAAAATGAAGAGATGCATGGAAAACATAAGGGGGTATTTTTGATTTTTGTAAAGTCGAAATTATCCGAGGAGAATTCCGGGATATTGATGTGAATCCCGGAGCGCCCGTCGCCGAACATACCGGTCTTTGTTAAAATGAGATTAATTACTTGATTTTTACCAAAATTGAGGGTGGGAAACTTTCCTCTTTTTTGTTCACCCAACAATACGAATTACTGATGCCCATAACCGATAAAAACAAACCTGCGATGTCCGAAATCAAAGAGCAAAACCAGACCCTGACCCTCGACCTCAATCTTGATGAAAAGGCCACCGCGCAACCCGTGAGTCCGACTGTTGAAATGAACACTACACCCACACCGAAGAAGGCCCTGGAAGGTCCGTTCCCCTTCGAAGAAGTGCTTCAGCAATCCATCGCTTACTTCCGGGGAGACGAGCTGGCAGCCAACGTATGGATCAATAAATATGCCCTGAAGGATTCCGAAGGCAATATCTTTGAACGCACACCCGATGACATGCACCGGAGAATGGCTTCCGAGATTGCGCGCATTGAAGCCAAATACCCGAAGCCTTTCAAGGAAGAAGAGATTTTCGATGTCCTGAAAGACTTCAAATACATTATCCCGCAAGGTGGTCCGATGACAGGCATCGGTAACGACTTTCAGATCGCATCCCTTTCCAACTGCTTCGTGATCGGACATGACAGCAATGCGGATTCTTACGGTGGCATCATGAAGATTGATCAGGAACAGGTACAGTTAATGAAACGCCGCGGCGGGGTAGGACATGACCTGTCGCACATTCGTCCCAAAGGAAGTCCTGTGATGAACAGCGCCCTCTCCTCTACCGGCATCGTACCATTCATGGAACGCTATTCCAACTCTACCCGGGAAGTTGCGCAAGACGGCAGAAGGGGCGCCCTGATGCTGAGCATCTCCATCCAGCATCCCGATGCTGAGAAGTTCATCGATGCGAAACTGGACGGCACCAAGGTCACCGGCGCCAATGTTTCCGTTAGAATGGATGATGCCTTTATGAAAGCGGCCACCACCGGCACCACGTATACACAACAATATCCTATCCAATCGGCCAACCCTGTTTACAAGCAGGAGATCGATGCTTCAGCACTCTGGAAAAAGATCATTCACAACGCATGGAAGTCCGCCGAACCCGGCATCCTGTTCTGGGATACCATCATCAAAGAATCCGTGCCCGACTGCTATGCAGACCTCGGCTTCAGAACCGTTTCCACCAATCCTTGCGGTGAGATCCCATTGTGCCCTTACGACAGCTGCCGGCTGCTCGCGGTGAACCTCTACAGCTATGTAAAGAACCCATTCACTCCGGAAGCCGCCTTTGACTTTCCGTTGTTCCGCAAGCATGTGCGGATGGCCCAGCGCATGATGGATGACATCATCGATCTGGAACTCGAAAAGATCGATGCCATCATCGAGAAGATTGCAAAAGATCCGGAGGATGAAGAGATCAAACGCGTTGAAAGTAATCTATGGAAGAAGATCAGGGAAAAATGTCTGCAAGGTCGTCGTACCGGTGTAGGCATCACAGCGGAAGGTGATATGCTGGCCGCTCTGAATATCCTCTACGGATCGGATGACTCCATCAAGTTCTCTGAAAGAATCCACAAGACCATTGCACTGGAAGCTTACCGCTCATCCGTAGACATGGCCAAAGACCGCGGATCCTTCCCGATCTATGATCCTGTCCGGGAAGAAAAGAATCCGTTCATCGGCCGCATCAAACACGCCGACCCCGCCCTTTATGACGACATGGTGAAATACGGACGCCGCAATATCTCCCTGCTGACGATCGCCCCTACCGGTACCACCAGCCTCATGTCCCAAACCACCTCAGGCATCGAGCCTGTGTTCATGGAGTCTTACAAAAGACGCCGCAAAGTAAATCCGAACGACAAGAATGTAAGGGTTGACTTTGTGGATGAAGTGGGAGATGCCTGGGAAGAATACCACGTTTTTCATCATCACTTCATCACCTGGTTCAAAGCCAATGGCTATACCGAAGATCAGGTCAAGAAGATGTCCGACGAGGAACTGGAAGAACTGAAGAAACAATCGCCTTATTACAAAGCCACTGCCAATGATGTAGACTGGGTCGCCAAGGTGAAACTCCAGGGCGCCGTGCAAAAATGGGTGGACCATTCCATCAGCGTTACCGTGAACGTACCGAAGGATGTGAATGAAGAACTCGTGGCCAACATCTACCGCACCGGCTGGGAAAGCGGTTGCAAAGGCATCACTGTTTACCGCGACGGTTCCCGCTCAGGCGTCCTGGTGAATGACGATAAAAAGAAAGACAAGAAGGATGAACCCGGTCTGGTCAGCGAATCCAAGGCACCGAAAAGACCTAAAACCCTGGAAGCTGCCGTTGTGAGGTTCCAGAACAACAACGAAAAATGGATGGCCGTGGTGGGTTTGCTTAACAACAAGCCTTACGAGATCTTCACCGGCCGCATCGAGGATGTATTCACCCTGCCTGCCTGGGTAGACAAAGGCTGGGTGATCAAGAGCCGCACGGAAGACGGAACATCCCGGTACGACTTCCAGTACCAGGACAAGGAAGGCTACAAAGTGACCTTCGAAGGACTATCACGTTCCTTCAACCAGGAATACTGGAACTATGCCAAGCTGATCTCCGGCGTACTCCGCCACGGCATGCCATTGCCATTCGTGGTGCACATGGTGTCCGGCCTTAACATGAATGATGAATATCTGAACACATGGAAGAACGGTGTGGTACGGGCGCTGAAGAAATTCATTCCCGACGGCACCGCTCCCGTGGATAACGAATGCCCCGACTGCGGACAAGGCACCCTGGTTTATGAAGAAGGCTGCCTGAACTGCAAAAGCTGCGGACATACCAAGTGCGCATAATCTGGTCAAACCCTAACCTTAAAAAAGGCTGTCATACATATGACGGCCTTTTTTATTTTCTTCATTCTGATCGTCGCTTTGCGATTGTGCATAGGTTTTTCTAATTTTATCTACTTCCCCCTAACGCATACAGAGACATAGTTTCAACCATATTTTCAATCGCATGTCCACACACAGACACTGGTTTGCCGTACTGATCGCAAGCGCCCTTATTTCTTCCACCGTCATTGCCCGGAATGCTTCCACCGAATGGATGCTGAAAGTTGACTCCAAACTCATGGCCAAAGCTTCAGCCGGCGGAGAGGTGGAATTCTTCGTAGTGATGAAGCAGCAGGCCGATGTCAGCGATGCCTATCACTTCAAGACAAAGGAAGAAAAAGGAACCTATGTCTTCAATAAACTGCAGGACCTCGCGGCACATACACAGCCCCCATTATGGAACAAACTACAGGAATTGAATGCACCGTACAGTTCCTATTTCATCATCAATGGCATCTGGGTCAAAGGGGATGTGAGTGTTATACAGGCCTTGGCGGAATTCTCCGAGGTCTCCCGGATATTCACGAACGCCCGCTTTGAAATGCTGAAGCCGGTGAATGAAGCACAACCCGCATCCACCGGTACTGAATCCATGGAAGCCATTGAGTGGAGCCTTACCCTGACCAAAGCAGACCAGGTATGGGATTTGGGCCACACCGGGCAGGGCGCTGTGGTTGGCGGACAGGACACAGGCTATGAATGGGATCACCCGGCCATCCTCGCTCAATACCGGGGGTGGAACGGGAATGCCGCAAATCATAACTACAACTGGCATGATGCCGTCCACACAGGGAACGGCGGCGATTGCGGCCTGAACTCCACTGAACCCTGCGATGACCATAACCACGGCACCCATACCATGGGCACCATGGTGGGGGATGACGGTAACACCAACCAGATCGGGATGGCGCCGGGAGCAACCTGGATCGGCTGCCGCAATATGGATGTTGGTGCCGGAACTTTCGCAAGCTATGCCGAATGTTTCCAGTGGTTCATTGCACCCACCGACTTAAATGATGCCAACCCCATGCCTTCAAAAGCACCACATGTCATCAACAACTCCTGGGGCTGTCCGCCATCGGAGGGATGTGACTCCAGCAATTTTTCCGCCATGGCCACGATAATCGGCAATGTCCGCGCTGCGGGGATCGTTGTGGTCGCCTCTGCGGGAAACAGCGGTTCCGCCTGCAACACCGTTCAGGATCCTCCTGCCATGTTCGACGAAAGTTTTTCCGTGGGTTCCACCACCAACCTGGATGAAATCTCAGGCTTCAGCAGCCGGGGCAATGTCACCGTGGATGGCAGCAATCTCATGAAACCCGATATTTCCGCCCCGGGCTCATCGATCCGTTCCTGCATCAGGGGTGGAAGCTACAGCACTTTCAGCGGCACCAGTATGGCGGGACCACACGTGGCCGGTTTGGTTGCCCTGATCATCTCCGCCAATCCCGCACTGGCCGGACAGGTAGACAGCATCGAGAACATCATCAAGTCGACCGCCGTTCAGCTCACCACGACAGAGAACTGTGGCGGTGTCTCCGGCAGCCAGATCCCCAACAACACCTTTGGTTGGGGACGCATTGATGCACTCGCTGCCGTCAATAAGGTTATCACAGATGTGCACCAGACGGAAGGGAATGAAACCACACGGGCCCACATCTACCCCAACCCGATGGTTGACCACGCCACCTTATTTATTCAGGGCAACAACCAAACCATCCGTGAGGTGAACATCTTCACCCTGAATGGCCAAAAGATCCGAACGCTGCTTCCCCAACCCGGAGCCATCATTCCGCTCAACGGACTGGAACTGGCATCAGGCACCTACTTTGTGGAGGCCGTGGCTGAAAACGGCGTCGTATTTCACGAGAAACTGATTGTGAGGTAGGGGTCTGAATTTACGAAGCCGGGATAAGGCGTAGTCGAAAAAGCTGAGACCGGATGGGATTGTTTTGAAGGGAAGTGGTATTTGTGAATGCTATTGCTCGGGAGATTATTGAGAAAAAAACATGGTGATATACCCTCTTCTTCCGTTGCTGTTTAACATGTTTTCCGGCATTGGCGGTTTTAATATACCGACCAAACAATATCCTATATCACACTTTCAGGATAACGACTCTGTCCAGATAAACTTTAACTGTCATACAGATACAGTTACTTTTTCCCCGAGTAAATTACAGCCTGTTTATAAAACACAAATAAAGCAATGGTGTGGAATCCGGATCATCTATGATGAGGATGTAAGCGGGGTGAACATATTTTGTGAATCAACCTTAAACCCCATTGTACTCGAATTACATACTCGTTACAAACTTCGTTCAGTTAAAGATGGGACTAAACATATTATGTCGTATTCATATAATAACAAGCATTCGGGAGAAGATACACTAACTGTTACTGCTGATTATAATGGGACTAGGAGGGTAATTGCAACGAAAACCTTCACTGTTGTTGGGGAGAACAAATAAGATTTCAGGCATTGATCGTTTAAACTACTTCAAAGGCGACCCCGGATGTTCGGGGTCGCTTCTTTTTTGTTTTCATAAATCAAAGCGCGAAGCTTCCTTCTTGACGGATGCAAAAGTGCGTAGGCCTGAACGAACGGCGGGCGTGGGGAGGCGTGAATGCAGGAATGCGTAAAAACAAACAAAAGGGGCTTGCCTTTGGGTGTTAACACCCACTACTTTTGTATTGTTTTAGCATTCTTGCAGAGCGGGAGGATAGCATCGTTCGTTCTTGATTCTTTTGTTTCTTTTCTCATCAAGGAGAAAAGAAAGTAAGAAGAAAAAAAGCGACGAAGCAGGTACACTTGCAATATAGCCGTGATTGCAGTGGAAAGCCCGGACAGCAGCCGGACCATAAGGCTGGATGATAAAAAGAAACTGCTGTACTTTAAACCTCAATTCCGCAAGTGCTGTTAATAAAAACGCGGAAAACTTGTAAAGACAGGTTGTTCCGCGTTTTGTGTCTTTCACCATATTGGTGATGTGACAAGACAATCAAATATCTTCGTTTACGGTGGATTGCGCAAGGCATGGGATAGAATTTCTTCCAAAAAGTTATCCACCATTTTCACCGCAGTTGTGGGAGAACGCGCCGGTAATGCCTGCTACAGTCATTATGAAGTGTTTGGTTCATTGCTGGGGATGACCCTGGGCGGGGGCAGTTGCCTGGAGGACCTTCAGTATCTGCGCAGGACGCACAAAGATGCCTTACCCATGCGCATATGCAGTCCGGATACGGCAGCATATGCATTGAAGGAACTGGCCGTAGAAGATCATCTTGTACTCTCAGAGCGGTCCTGTCATCTGTTTAATCGCAACAATAAACTGAACCGGTTGCTGATATCCACCGCCAAAAATCTGGGCATGATCAAGAAGGTGATTGATCTGGATGTGGACGGCAAGGTGTTTGAGTGCGGGAAGAAAGATGCAAAGGGTACCTATACCGGAACAGTAGGCTACCAACCCATGATGGCCTTCAGTGGCAGGATACCCTTGTACATTGAAGGGCGCAATGGCAACACCAATGCATCCTTCTGCATGCATTTGATGCTCAGAGATTGCTTTACAAAACTCCGGGAAGAGAACATTCAGGTGGACCGCTTACGGATCGATGCAGCTGGTTGCCAGTATAAGGTGATCAAAGAAGTGAAAAACAATTGTCGCTCTTTTTTCATCCGGTGCAGCGATGTGCTGCATCATCTGCAAGGCCAGGAGCTTCATTGGGAGAAGGTCACTATCGGGCAAAGAGAGATAGAA
Source organism: Flavobacteriales bacterium (assembly GCA_020435415.1). Taxonomy (NCBI): domain Bacteria; kingdom Pseudomonadati; phylum Bacteroidota; class Flavobacteriia; order Flavobacteriales; species Flavobacteriales bacterium. Next base: position 33,639 of record JAGQZQ010000007.1, on the reverse strand, counting down.
GTGGCCCAAGGGCAATGGAAACATCCCGGTTATAAAAAACCCTTCCGCCTGGTGGTTGAACGCAATCAGGATATCAGAGAGCAGACCAACATCTTCACCGGGGAAAGCTATATCTACCGGGGCATCATCACCAATCATACCGCCATGACCCCGCAGCAAGTCATCCAATACTACAACGGCAGGGGCGCAGCCGAACGAAACTTTGATTTTCTGGGCAACGACTTTAACCTGAATCATCTTCCCTTCTCATCCATGAAAATGAACATGGTGTATATGGCAGCTATGGCCTGGTGTGCCATCGTCTTTGAGTATCTGAAAACCACCCTGAGAAAAAGGTTCGGCAAAAATGTGATCAAATGGAGACTCAAACAATTCATCTACCGATACGTGATCCATCCCTTCCGTCTCACAAAGCATGCGCGGAAAATCACCGTGCAGTTCGCCCCGGGATATACCTGAACAAATCATAACCATCCAACCCGACGGTAACAAACCCCGGGAAAGGGATAACTACGCCCGGACCTGAAAAACAGTCCCGAAACAGTACGGAATTGCATTACCCTAGCACTACAGGTAAGCTAAAAATCAAAAAATATTCAGAGTCGTCACCCCATTCTTTGACCTGACTCACCAAAGGTTGTTATATTGAGGGAACTTGCGGAATTGAGGATAAAAGCGAGCCTGCCTTCGCCAAGGCTACGGCAGGCAATGGAGGACTTGCAACGTAAAGCGCGAAGGTCGTTTGAGAAAGCGATAAACGCTTCGCTACAAAACACAAAAACACCCACCAATACTACCTTACCGGTGCGTTAAAGAGAAAAGAACTCGGTGACAATCTACAGGAATATAGAGCTAAATCACTGCGGCAATAACGGGACTCATTACCCTGGTCATTCTATGATTTATCCCAAGGGTTTACCAGGGCCAGGTCTTTTATCGCTTTGAAGTCGTAACATTGCGGGTGATCAAAGTAAGATCGTGGACAATAGCTGTAGCGGCAATGATCGCATCCGGGAGCTTTATCTTGTATTGCTTTCGAATGTTTGCTGTTCTGAGTTTTATTTCATGCTCTAATTCAATAACAATAATGTCATTGATAAAAAGCTGAATGGCTTCCAGATCCTTTTCTGTTGCAGCCTTCCAGCACAGCAATTCTATTTCCGTAATAGCTGAAATGCACGGCAGTGCTTTCTTTAGGGTGTTATCAATAAACCTTTCCGCTTTTTCCGGAAATTGCTGTTGCAGATAGTAGATGGCAATGTTGGTATCCCAAATATGTTTTACTCCCATCCGCCACGCAATTCATTAAGTTGGTTATCTATATCGGATAGCGATTGCTTAGACATAGTACCCTTGTGTCGTTGTGCCCAATTGACGGTGTGCGTATGATCCTTCTCCCTCCGCAAACGGATGAGTTTTAAAAGCTCCAGATCTTTCAGGAGTTTCATGGCTTTCTCATTAATGATATCAATGGTTATCGTTCGTATCATGGCCGTTTTATGCTTTCCGGTGGGTTACCTAACAAATTTACGGTTTTTGAATTACTTGGTTGCATATCGGAAGATGTTTGCCGGTATGTACTTGCCATGCAGAAGGTGGGATTGAAGGAATACGAACCGACGCAGGAAATTATCGCTTATGTGTTTTGATACGTGCATCGGAATCCTCGGCCATTTGCTTGGACACACTGGTTCCTCTTTTAATGATTGTAACCATTCTTCATCACTTTTTGTACTTATGAAGATAGGATAAAATCACGGCTCGATACAAAGCCATACCTATTTTCAAAGTGGCAAGCCAAACATTCAAGACTGCCCTCCTACCTACACCCACAGTTGCGGATTCCATCCCACCTCTCTACCTTTACCATCATGGGAAAGAAAAAGATCGTGATCGGGATCACCGGCGCCAGCGGCGCGGCGTATGCCAGGTTGTTGTTACAACAACTGGAAGGAATGAAAGACCAGATCGAAACAGCAGGCATCGTGGCATCAGACAGCGCCAGGGTGGTGTGGCAGGAAGAACTGGGTGAGTCCTTTCCGAAAGAAACTGCCTTCCCACTCTATACAAAAGACAACTTCCATGCACCTTTCGCTTCCGGATCTGCGGGCTATGATGCGATGATCATTTGTCCATGTTCCATGGGCACCCTCGGACGTATCGCTTCCGGAATTTCCAATGACCTGATGACACGCGCCGCCGATGTGATGCTGAAGGAACGCCGAAAGCTGATCCTGGTTGCACGTGAAACACCCTACAACCTCATCCATATCCGGAACATGGAAACCGTGACCCTGGCGGGTGGGATCATCTGTCCAGCCAGTCCATCCCTGTACAGCCAACCGGAAAACATCGAACAACTTTTATCTACTGTGACCCACCGTGCGCTGGCTTTGGCAGGTCTTGAGCCTGGCGGTTTTAGGTGGGGCAGACAATAGCAGCATACAGCAACAGCATACAGGGAGTGACGGTATACATTGCGATGTTTCAGTATGTTATTGGAGAACGGCAGACGATAAGAGGTCAGAGGTTAGACGGAACAGCATACAATAGCAGCATACAGCAAGAGCATACAGCATACAGGGAGTGGCGATATACATTGTGGTGTTTCTGTATGTTATTGGGGAACGTCAGACTTTAAGAGGTCAGAGGTTAGACGGAACAGCATACAATAGCAGCATACAGCAAGAGCATACGGCATACAGGGAGTGGCGATTTGCTTTGCGGTGTTTCTGTATGACGTTTTAGACATCGTAGAAAGCTTTATGTCGCCATAGATCCCTCGCTGCGCTTCGGGATGACAAGTCTGTTTTGTCTAAATGGGAAGAAAGGTGAAAGTGTGCGACTGAATCATCAGGATATGAAAACGTCAGTCGCGCACTTTCACCTTTCCACAAGCCTTATGATTTCTGTCATCCCGAAGCGCAGCGAGGGATCTGTCAACAGCACCATAGCATACAACCACCGTCGAAATGATTACCTACTCCACAATGTTTCGGTACGGCCTCACTGTATGCTGTTGCTGTATGCTCTTGCTGTAATGGTGTGCTCTTGCTGTAATGGTGTGCTGCTGCAACATAAAAAAACGGCCGCACAGAGGCGCGGCCGTTTTTCCTAACTAATAAACCTCATATGGCTCGAGGCATCTTCAAAGCGATTATTCAACCACAATTCTCTGGGTCGCTGTATGCTGTTCAGACTGAACACGCACGAGGTATACCCCTTTCGGTTGATTGCGCAGATCAATCGTTGACGTAGATGTCAGGCTTGATGCACCCAGTTGTTTCTGGTAGACCACCTCGCCGATCAGGTTCATCACGATCAGGTTTGCGCTGTTGGCATTTGGGAGGCCCAGGTTCACGTTGATCACACCGGTGGTAGGGTTAGGTGCAATACGCATCACGTTTTGCGCAGAGGGGTCATCGAGACCTGTGCATACATCTGTTACACCGGTAACTTGTGTTCTTTCACTGACACATCCTGGGCCTTGTACTTCCCAATCGTAGAAAAAGTAATAGTAACCCTGGTCCGTGTAGTTGTTTCCGGTCAGAGAAACGAGTCCACTCACATCGTAAGGATAGCTGGCACCTGCATTATTGCGGTAAAGGTCCACCAGGGAGCCGGTGATCTTCATGTAGTAGCCTGTGCCTGCAGGTACAGTCCAATCCAGTGTGATGCGTTGCTGACCATCAGCCATGTCAATGTCTTTGGTCTCGATCACATTGCCACCGTCACCATCGAGCAGTTCCACTGTTCTGGTACCTGCGCCATTGGCATCCACGAGTACCGATTTGATGGTCACATCGGAGATCACATCAAGGAAGATACCCCGGATATCGTTATCTGCGAAGTAGCCGCCGGCACCGACGGAAGCAGGTGTTGCGGGTCCGCCTTTGGCAGGGGCCGGAGCAGTTGACTCTTCCACCCAGAAGTTGGTATTGGCGGTGATGTTGGGTGAATAGGTACTTCCGGTATGAAGCAGGGTTCCACCGGTGGCTGCATCGTACCAGTTCAGGTCGCCGCCGGAAGAAGCGGTGGCGGACAAATTAACCACACCTGATCCGCAGCGCTCTCCGTCGACCGCAACAGGTGCGGACAGGACGGTGGCGGTTACATTCTGCGTGGTGTTATCCGAACCGAACTGATTGGTAACGGTCAGTTTCACCGTGTGTTCCGGACTGGGTATACTTGTGCGTTGCAACGGCGCTGGAAGATGTACCTCCGTCACCGAACTCCCACAGGTAGGTATCCACGGCATTCTGTACCACACCTTCGAAAGTGAACTCACCGCAGTTGTCGGCCGCATCAATGGATACGATCGTGGGTGGCACATCGGCACTTCCGGGAGGGTAGTTCCCGCTGATCTCGAAGTAGCCGAGGGATGCATAATCGGAATATCCGTTGGTCACGGGGTCGCCGTATCCCACGCCGTCAATTTCAATATAGTAAGTACCGGATTGCAACGTAGTGCTGATGCTGGCCTGGAGTCCAGTCGGGTTGGACTTGGTCACTTCCGTACCACTGGCATCGAGCAGCCTGGCCTGGATGTCAAGGTCGGCTTCGTTGGTCCATTCGCCGGTTCCGCTTTGGAAGTTAAAGCTTACGGAGCCGCCGCTGGTCATAAAGGAGAATACATCTTTATCTGTTCTCTTTGTAATGATACCGTTATTTTTCGATCCCATGACAGTACCATCGGTCTCCACGTCAATCTCTGTGGCGCTGTTAATGTCATCACCGTGTTCATCGGTACGGTAACCTACGCCGGGGTTACCTGCGATGATGGCAACATCGTCCTGGTAGTTTTGTCCACCACCATGGTGGGTGGCTCCGGCATACTCGCCTTTGCTCCACTGCCAGATAGCCCTACCACTGGTCTGGTAGTTGTTGCCCATGATGGCACCGTAGTTACCATGGCCACCCCAATAGTTTCCGTCTGAAGTGCTTCCGTCGTGTTGCAGACCGAAGGCATGGCCTGACTCGTGTGCACCGGTCACCGCCATATCACTCACGGTTTGTTCAAGGTGATTAAAGAACACCCAGCAGATATCCGTTCCATTATTGGCTATAGAACCGATATCGGCAACACCTCCACCTGAACCCCAGGTATTGGTATAAACCACCATGTGACGCGCTGCTTTGGATTTGGCATCAAAAGAAGCGCGTTCTGTAGATACATTGATGTTGTATGGGCGATAGTCTTCTGAGATAGCCGCCCAAACATCCGTGATAAACGCATTGGAGTAATTCGGGCCATTGCATTGTTTTGCACCGCCCATCTGGCTATTCCAGTATGAGTCGTTGACGTACTCACCATCAAAATCGAGGTAAAGCACAAAAGGCGCACTTGGGTTGCTGTTCAGCGCCGGTTGTGCCTGCACCTTATTGGCTTGTGGTTGGTTATTAACGGCGGTGACATTTTCCTTTCCGGGGGAAATGCAGATCAGTTGACCCACATCCACTTTGGTAATGATCACCTGACCGGATTTGGCGTCGGTGCTCACTTCATAACCTTCCTTATTATCGATCACGATCTTTCCGTTCACGCTGTGTTCGGTACCATATATATGGAAGATGGATGTTTTCGCATTCTGTACCTCACCATAGACGCGAAACACCTGGCTGGTGGTTTGATCGTCAATGATCTTTACATCAATGGCCTTTCCGGAAGGCAACTGCATGGATACGTTCTTGTTTACATGTTGCAGGAACATCCCGGCCACTTCGGGGATCGATCCAATGTTCATGGGTTTTTGCACATCCTGCCCCAACACACTGCCAGTCACGACACAGGATAGTGAAATACCGAATAATACTTTGTAGATGTTTTTCATAGCGTTCATACCTCAATTTTTGTTAACACCAGTTATAGAAACTTAACCTTCTGGTAAAAGGTCTTGGGAATCTTGTATTACAATTTGACATAAAATCATCATGAAAGCAATTCAAAAACCGGAATTTCTTAGCTTTTGAACAGTGCCGATTCACGCGATACTGCGGCCATTGCATGGGGGAAGGTGATCGGAGAACGATCCCTTATTATACGCAGACCCGGGCGACAATCGTTACACCCGGAATCGGACGAGTGGCGAAATTTTACCTATAAATAATACAAAATAACAAAGCAAACTACCGGATATCAGCACTTAGGGGGCCGTCATGGCGGGTTATTCAATCCGGCAGGTATAGCCGGTTTATGGGAGGGAGCGAGATTTAGTTGTTGAAAAAACGTTTGAAGGAGGTATAAAAAATCACTTGGCAGTCGATTGGGGGTTTGCAATGGGTGATCTAAGGAGGAAAGTCTATCTGGAGTTCGGAGGCATTAACAAAACAGAAGAGCATATCCTGTACAGTAAAAGTTCAATAATCCTTCACCAGCGTTTCCAACGGAATATTCAATACCTGGTGCAACTTTCTCACCATGTTCAGATTCAACTTACGATGCTTTTTGAAGATGTCGGTTACCCTGCTTTTATATCCCAGAATATTCGCCAGATCCTTGTTGGTCAAACCCTGTTCTTCCATTCTATACTTAATGGCCTCCAGGGGATCGGGAACTTCTATCACATAATGACGATGTTCATAATCCTCAATCAGCAATGCCAGCACATCCGCTTCATCACTCTCAGGTGTTCCCGGTTTTGCCTGGAATATTTCCTCAAAGCGACCAAGGGCTTCCCGGTAATCCTTTTTGGTTTTGATTCGTTTGAGCTTCATGTTTATGTCCTTTTCGGTTTATAAGCATCAATTGTTTCCGGATCGATCTTGTCATACGCAGCATGTGTACCGATGAATTTTATAAACAACCAACCCTTCTGATAATTGACCTCAGCGATCAACCGGTACACATTCCCGTTGATCTTAAAAATGGCCCGGCTATTTTTAATCGTCCGCGCCGTATTGAAATCTCTTGTCAAATCTCCCGGTTTCTTCCAACGTTTCGACAAAACATCATGATACCATTTCTCGAGCGTTTCCTTGCAATCCGGATGCTTACTGTAAAATGCCGTAACGGAACCCCGATTGTAGATATTCACTGTTATCCTGGAGATTATACTACAAAGATACAAAAGAGTTACCAAATTGGTTACTCTATACTGTTATAGGAAATGTTAGTAAGAAGACACGGAATGGCCAGACGAAGACACCCACCCATGTGACGATCCGGGCATCACATTAACCCAACTTATGCAGTAGGAGTGGAGGAACGAGCCGAACTATCTGTATTTAGTTGGGGTTATCCCTCCCGTACCTACGGGATAGAAAATCACTTTTCGGATGCACGCAGTACGGGCCGGAAAGGTTGATTTTCTTAATCGTTATGCAATAGAAGATTTTCTATTGCATAGTTTGGGATTAACCATTAACAACCATTCATTAGTCAGGTCCCGTGTTTCCTTAACTCCATGGTGTATTCATGAAAATTATAACGTACTTTCATGTAAACGACAACACCAACCAAACAATCTCCCGATGAACATACGCCCTACTCTTGTACTTATCCTGATATTACTTTGCGGACTCTGCGCCAACGCCACCACCTACTATTTTTCGGAAAGCACCGGCAACGACAGCTGGTCCGGCATGCTGCCCTACCCCGATAGCAATGGCAACGGCCCGAAACAAACCACCAGTGCAGCCAACACCCTGTTAAACAACACGGCGGTGCCGGGAGACTCGGTGCTGTTCATGCGCGGTGATACCTGGTCGGGCTCATCGGCTTCCCTGGCCCTGTCCACCTGCGCAGGACTGATCAACAACCCCATTGTGATCGGTGCATATGGCAGTGGAAGCAAACCGGTATTCAACAAGACATCCACCGGAGACATCATCCTGGTCAGAGGGACCGGTACACAGGGAGAAGAAAGCGCATACCTGGTCTTCAAAGATCTGTATCTCACCACCAACGCCACTCCGGGTAGCCGTCCGCGAGGCATCTACGTAAACGAATCGTTCTATACCTACAAGCCCCACCATATTACGTTTGATAGTGTGGATGTGTCCGGAACAACAATTGGAGCCGTACTTTATACCTGGGGACACACCATGCATCATTGCCACATCTCGGAGAACTACAACATATCCCCCGAGACCGGTCACAGCCAGGGCGTATTCGTTTCGGGAAGCAATATGACACTCACCGGGAATCATTTCGAGAATAACGGAAAACCGGATTCCTGGTTCGACTGGCACCTATACCTGGCACTTGGCGAGAATTACCACGTCGAAGGCAACGAGTTCAACGGGCACGTGGGTGCATTGAAAATACGAACAGTCAGGAATGCCGTCATCCGAGGTAATCTCTTCCATGACCTTTACCTCACTGCCATCAGCGTAGGTGGTGACAGCGACTACGGTTCTTCTAACATCCTCATAGAATCCAACACCATCCATCATACCGTGGACGGCATCACCATCAAGGATCAAAGCGGCGGCGGACTCACCGGCATCGATACACTCATCATCCGGAACAATATCCTCCACACGAACCAGGCACAAACAGTGACCAGTCTGGGTGATGGCTATGCCGGTTACCTGGGCATCACCAATGACCCGGTCAACCACATTGATATCTACAACAACCTCATTTACAATATCACGGATAAATATGCTGTGATGATCGACAACAGTAACCTGTCCAACGGCCGCATCAAGAACAACATCTTCCACCGGTCAGACACACAATCACCATTGGTGTCCATGCGCAGCGATGCGCTCAATGCATCGGAACTTGATGCCAACCTCTACCATTGCAGCGGCTGTGATGTGTTGGAGATCAGCAACACCACGTTTGCCAACCTGGCGCAATTCACAGCCCAGTATAGCGGACAGGAGATCATGGGGCAGGAGGGCGATCCGATGTTCGTCAATGCCCCCATCGACTTTCATCTGACATCACAAAGTACACTGGCTGTTGACAAAGGCGCGGACGCAACCGGAATATGTGACAACGATTTTGATGGCACCCTTCGCCCCCTCGACGGCGACCTTACAGGAGGAGCCCAATGGGACATCGGACCGTATGAGTATAACGGACCTACAGGAGATGTGCACCGGGACTTCGTGATCACCGGTCTCATCGCATTCCCCAACCCGGCAACGGAAGCGGTGACTTTGCTGTCACATGCAGCGGGAGTCATCCGCATATTCAATCCGGTTGGCGAGATGGTTTTTGAAACATCCATAGGTATTGGGCAGAACCGTATTACGTGGAACAATGCCGGCGGAGCTGCAGGAATATATGTGATTGAGTTCTCCGGTAACGAATCAACCACTTACCAAAAACTGATCTTCATAAAATAAATGAAGAACAAGCCCTGTTACTCAAAACCCTGACAGGGCCTGTTCTTCTCCTCCCGCTAATTCCAGCCGCCCCCCAGTGCCTGGTACATATTCACCAGGGCATTCAGTTGGTCCTTTCTGGTCTCGATCAATTCCATTTTTGCTTCCAGTGCATCGCGTTGAGTCATAAGCACCTCCATATAGTCAGCCTTGGCCGATCTGAAGAGGTTCGTTGAAATGGTGATCGACTGGGTCAACGCCTGCACCTGTTTTGATTTCAGGTCATAACTTTTACCCAGGTTATCGATCTTCGACAATTGGTTCGTGACTTCAACAACCGCATTCAGAATACTGCGCTCATAATTATGCACCGCTTGCAGCTGCTTTGCATTGGCGCTGTTGTATGCCGCCTTGATCTCATTCCTGTTGATCAAGGGAACCATCAATCCACCCGCCAGATTATAGATCATCGATTCGGGTGTGGTGATGAGGAATGCCGGATTGAACGCCTGATAACCCATGCCTGCAGAGATATCCAGAGAAGGATAGAACCTGGCCCTGGCGACTTTCACATCCAGTTTCGCGGCGCTCAGCTCCATCTCGGCCTGCATGATGTCCGGACGTTTTTGAAGCAACTGGGAAGGAATACCGGGTGCAACGGGATTTTTTATCGCGTCATCAAACACCTGGGAATCTCTTTGCACCGGTTGCGGTAACCTACCGACAAGAAAATTGATCCTGTTCTCCGTCTCGACGATCTGTTGCTGAATATAGAACCGGCTGCTCTGGTTCTTGAGCACTTCCGCTTCAAATTTACGGACGGCCAGTTCCGTCACCCGGGCAGCGTCTTTCTGCAACCTTACAATCCTCAGGGCATTCTGCTGGATCTCAATATTCCTTGTCACAAGGGTCAGTTGGTTATCAAGCGCCAGCAATTCATAATACGAATTCGCGATCTCTGCCACGAGGTTGGTAACCATGAAATTCTTTCCTTCCACGGAGGCCAGGTACCTGAATGTGGCCGCTTTTTTTGCGTTCCTCAACTTCTTCCAGATATCCAGCTCCCATGACACCCTCGCTGCAAGCAGAAAGTCAGTCAAAGGTTCAGGAAATTCCTCGCCGGGTTTGATCTCAAGGTTATGCTCCACCGCACCATCCCGGGTATAGCTTCCCACTTTGTCCGCACCTGCTTCGGCTCCCAGGTGAACGAAGGGAAGGTATTCTCCCTTGCTCGCCCTCACCTCATTCTGTGCGATGTTGATCTCCTGAAGTACAATATTCAACTCCTGGTTGTTGTTCAACGCCGTATCAATAAGTGCGGCCAGGTATGGATCATTGAAAAAATCCTTCCATTTGATACTGGCCATGTTCGAGGAATCGCGTGACCCGGAATAACTTTCCGGGACAACGGTATTCGCTTTTCTCTGCGTTGAATCCGGAATCGTGCATGCCTGGAAGATGAGTGGCATGCATGCGATGACCAGATATATATGTATGTTATTTTTAGTCATTGTGAACGAAATTTGAATTACGATTTCCCTTCTCTTCTCAGCAATCTTCTTAACACCCGGTTGATCTGTCGCAGATTTTCGGAGACTTTGTTCCTGTCTTCCGAAGCACTCACAAATCCTTCTGTCAACGGTTCATCATATTCATCCCTGATAAGCTGACGACCTTCGATGAGCTTACCGAAAATAAAATACAGTCCGGGAATCACGAGTACGCCGAAAATGGTTCCGACGAGCATACCGCCAAGGGATGAGCCTCCGATCGTTCTGTTCCCGATCGCCCCGGCGCCGGTGGCCATGATGAGCGGTATCAGTCCTGCGACAAAAGCGAAGGACGTCATGAGGATCGGTCTGAACCGGGTCCTGGCACCTTCAATGGCAGCCTCAAGTACCGTGGCACCCTGACGACGTTTTTGGACGGCAAACTCCACGATCAACACGGCATTCTTACCGAGCAGTCCCACCAGCATGATCAGACCTACCTGACCGTAGATGTCATTCGCCAGTCCCATCACCTTCAACAACAGGAACGAACCGAAGACCCCGATCGGCAATGACAGGATCACGGCCAACGGCAAAACGAAACTTTCATATTGTGCGGCAAGAACGAGGTAGACGAAGACGATCACCACAATGAAGATATAAAGGGCTTCGTTTCCGCGATTCGCCTCGTCAAAGGAAAGTCCCTCCCATGCGATGTCGAGTCCACGCGGCAATGTTTCGGCAGCCACTTCCCGGATCGCCGTGATGGCATCGCCGGTGGTATATCCCGGAGCGGGCTGTCCACGAATGGCCGCTGAGTTGTACATGTTATAACGGGATATTTCATTCGGTCCCTGCGTTTTCTTGATCCTCATGAAAGAAGAATAAGGCACCATCTCCCCGCTTTCATTTTTCACAAACAACCGCTTCAGGTCCGAAGGGAACCTCCGGTATTCAGGGGCTGCCTGGGTATACACTTTAAAGAATCGACCGAAGCGGATGAAGCCCTGCTCATAGGTACTACCGATCAGAATGTTGAGGTTCTCCATGGCCTTACCGATGGATACCCCTTTCTGCATGGCGATCTTGTTATCGATCTCCAATTCATATTGGGGATAGTTCGCCGCGAAGAAGGTAAAGAGTCCGGTCAGCTCTTTCCGTTTGGCCAAAGCGTCCATGAAGTCCTTATTCACCTTGTCGAATTCCTGATAGTCGGTCGAATTGGTTTTGTCGAGCAGCCTCATGGAGAAACCACCCGATGAACCGAATCCCGGTACTGCGGGAGGTTCAAAGTATTCGATCACCCCACCGAGGTCTTTCGACTTTTCTTCCAACTCTTCCATGATCTCGTGTACCGAATGTTTCCGGTCGGACCATTTCTTGAGATTGATCAGACAGGTACCGGCATTGGAACCGCGTCCTTCTGTCATGATCTCAAACCCGGCCAGTGCGGACACGGATTCCACGCCTTCCACCTCTTCACAGATCTTCTGCAATTGCTCTGCCACCTGGTTGGTCCTTTCCAGTGTAGCACCGGGCGGGGTTTGGATGATGGCGTAGATGGTGCCCTGATCTTCACCCGGAATAAATCCGGCGGGAAGCACCTTGTTCACACCAAAAATACCGGCACAGAATAAGAACAGGACACCGAAAGTGACCACCCGTCTGTTCACGATACGCTTCAGAATGTTGGTGTACCTTCCGGTCAGTTTTTCAAACCAACGGTTAAAGCGGTCGATGAACCAGGTGACCGGAGATTTCTTCTTCGGCTTACCATGATTATTCTTCAACAGAACCGCGCAAAGTACCGGTGTCAGCGTGAGGGCAACAATTCCCGAGATCACGATGGCACTGGCCATGGTAATAGAGAATTGCCGGTAAAACGTACCGACCGGCCCGGTCATAAATGCGATCGGAATGAACACGGCGGTCATCACCAATGTAATGGCAATGATAGCTCCGCTGATCTCACCGAGCACCTGCTGTGTGGCTTTGTAAGGCGTAAGTTTCCCATCGCCCTCCATCTTGGCATGCACGGCCTCCACCACCACGATGGCATTATCCACCACGATACCGATGGCCAGAACGAGCGCAAAGAGCGTGATGAGGTTGATGGACAGTCCGAATATCTGCATCACAAAGAATGCCCCGACGAGTGACACCGGAACGGCGAGGATAGGGATCAGCGTCGAACGCCAGTCGCCCAGAAACAGGAACACCACCAATGCCACCAGGATGAAGGCATCCCGTAGCGTATGGGTAACCTGCTCAATGGAGGCATCCAGGAACTGGGATACATCATAGCTGATCTTATAATCCATGCCGGGCGGAAAGTCCGCTTCCATTTCCTTGAGCTTGGCTTTCACCTCTTTGATCACATCACTGGCATTGCTCCCGAATGACTGCTTGAGAACAATGGCTGCAGACGGGTAGCCGTCAAGGTTCGAGTAGATGTCGAAGAATTCGGGGCCCAGCTCAACGGTGGCCAGGTCCCTAAGATGGATGATCTCCCCTTCTTCATTCGCTTTGATGATGATGTTCTCGTACTGTTCGGGTTTGCTATACCGGTCCTGGTAGACCAGCACATACTCCAACGACTGTGCGGACTTCCCGGAGCTTTGTCCAAGGCGTCCCGGTCTTCCGATAATGCTTTGCTCCTGCATGGCCTCCATCACTTCTTCGGCGGAGATGTTGTATGCTCGCATCCGGTCGGGTTTCAGCCAGATCCGCATAGCGTACTGGCGGCTTCCCAGGATCTGCGCACGCGCCATACCCCTGATGCGTTGCAGTTCGGGGACCATGTGTACGTTTGCATAGTTATAAAGGAACTTCTGATCGGCATGCTCGTCTTTGCTGTAAAGACTAACGTACATCAGCATACTGGGCTGTATGGGTGTGATCACCACACCCTCTCGTTGCACCAATACAGGTAGCAGTGGCATCACCTGATCAACGCGTGTTTTCACCCGCACCACTGCCTGGTTGGGGTCGGTGCCCGGCTCGAATATCACCTGTATTGTCGCTTCACCGGCACTGGTAGCATCCGATGAGATGTACCTCATACCTTCCACTCCGTTTATTGATCTCTCCAGTGGAATCAGGGTAGAGTTCACAAGTACATTGGCACTCGCACCCGGATAAGCAATGAAGATATGCACCGATGTAGGTGCGATCTGAGGAAACTGGGAGATAGGAAGCTGGAAAATGGCCAGCGTCCCGGTAAAGATGATGACAAGCGAAATTACGATAGATAGTACGGGCCTGTGTAGAATCTTACTAAACATTTTCTTTGCTGTTATAAGTGCTTACACTACTCCGTGTACAATTCCAGTTGAGCCAAAGCCGCTTCGGGCTTCAGATACTCATAGGCGATCTTGTCCTTATCCCTCACCTTTCGCAGGCCTTCAAGCAGGATCTTGCTTCCGTCTGCCAGTCCGGATTTCACCTCATACAAATGCGGCATTTCTTCGCCAACGGTGATCTGTTGAGATCGCACGACGTTGTCTTTATCAATGACGAATACATACTTCTTATCAAGAATTTCGAACGTGGCTTTCTGCGGAATGAGCAAGGCATGTTTGAGCGGTTTTCCCATGAGGATACTTCCGGTTTCTCCGTGCCGGAGTAGTCTGTCTGGGTTTGGGAATGTAGCCCTGAATGCGATGTTGCCGGTCTCATTATTAAAATCCGCTTCAATGGTTGTCACGGTGCCCTGGTGATCAAAGAACTTGTTGTTGGGCATCAGCAACTGTACCGTCATCAGGCTGTCTTTTTTCACTGCCGAGCGGTAGTCCAGGTATTCAGCTTCGGGCACATTGAAATATACCCACATGCTGCTGTTATCGGACAGGGTTGTCAGCAGTTCACCCTCATCCACCAGGCTTCCCAGCCTGACATGAAAATGATCCATCAAACCGTCAAAGGGTGCCCTGATCTCGGTGAACTGGAGATGTGCCTGTGCCAGCGCAAGCTCTGCCTGAGCCTTGTCAAGTTCTGCCTTGGCAAGTGCCAGTTCATTCGGGGAAACGATGTTGCTGTCGGCAAGTGCCTTTGTATTCTGGTATTCGATGCGAGCGAAATCCGCTTCCGCCTGAGCCTTCTGGAGTTCAGCCTTATACATCAGGGGCATGATGGTGAACATGATTTGTCCCTTCTTTACAAGTTGTCCTTCATCCACAAAGATGTTTTCGATGTATCCCCTTTCCAGGGCCCTTAGTTCGATGTGTTGGGCCGAGCGTACCTGACATACATAGTCCTGGGAGACGGAGGTATCGGTTCGCATCGGGCTGGTGACCAGGAATTTTGTTTCCTGTTCATGGTGTTCCTGATGTTCTGTCTGACAACTTGAGTAGGCCACAATAGCGGTAAGGCCTATCAGCACTTTTAAATTATTCATCACGAGAGGTATTTGAATTCAACAAATTGGTATATGGTTCTCATTCTGCACCAAAGGACAATGCCCTGGGTGGTGAACACATAATCCTTTTTAAGACATGTGTGCGGGATAGAAAAATGAATCAGCGGATGTGCAGGACGAGGCATATGCCTGCATCATGCGATGCCTGTAAGATAACCGTGGAGGACCTTAAGGGCGGTGGGGTATTATCAAAGCCTGAAAACCTCGTAGAGGATATACAGGGGGGTACCTGGGTGATCGTTGTGCAGTTGACCGCGATCAGAAAAGGGCGGGGCATTGATCTGATAAGACAAATACTCCCGTTGCACGTTGATGGCCGGAAAATATCTTACCTTCTTTTTGACGAATTCATCATCTTCTTCCATGTCCTGTTGTTCGCCAGGAATCATACAGAACGGGGATGAGACAGGATGGGAATGGTCTTGAGAGGTGATTACCGATTGATCCGGTGAGTAGGATGTATTGAAAAAGGAAACTTGCTGGTTCGTTGCCTGAATGTTGCTGACAACGGATTTTCCAAACGAAAAAAGGAAAGCGGTTAAAACGAGGACCGGAAGTAAAATCTTTGTAATACCCTTTAACATACCATCACTGCACTATTGCGGAAGCAAAATTATAAAAAATCAAAATGCGCCACATCATTCATGATCACCATCACCCGTTCGGTTAGACGAGCTTATCCTTGAAAACTGTGAGTTGCTGATTTGTTGAGACGAAGGAGGTAATGCGTTAATCACTTCAGGAGTTTCAGATATCATAGGTTAGATGGCATCGTTATCATCTTCGCGATCTACTCTTCTATTCAAAGATCCTTTGCTTTGAGTCATCATCAACCGGGCCTCATCAAGAAACTATTCACTTTGATTTTCGTTATCTTTGTTACTGACCCAAACGTAAGACAATGAAGGTTATTCTTGACATAAAAGATAATAGAGGTGCTTTCTTTATGGAATTACTAAAAAGTCTTGACTACATAAAGGTGGTCAAAGAGATCAAGGATAAACACAAGAGTCAGGCCATCCAGGATTTAGCAGAAGCCCTTAATGATGCTGAACTTCATGAGCAGGGAAAGAAAAAGTTGAAGTCTGCCAAGGACCTGATGGATGAGCTTTGAAGTAATTGCCACCGAACCTTTTGAACGCAAGCTTAAAAGATTGGCAAAGAAGTATAAGTCAATCAAAAATGACCTTGCGATTTTATTCGACTCTCTTTCCGAAAACCCTGTTCAGGGAACGCAGGCTAGCGCGGATTTGTAATCCGTGTCTTTAATTCACACATCTGCTAACCAGCGTTGTACATATTTGCATTCTAGAGGAAAATCCAGGTTTTGATATGACCATACCCGAACAGAATCTACATGCTAGTGTATGAAAACCTTATGTTTGTTGCTACATTCAACACAATCCGACTAATGCTCGATGAAGCTTCAAAAACAGAATTGACCGATGAGATTGACCGACAATGGGAATATCATCTCTTGACGCGTGCAGTGTTTAATTCAAATTTTCCAAAGGATTTAGAATATATAAGTCCACCATTTTATGAAGAAAGAGGAATATGCATCAAAGTAAAAATTCTTGATGCTTATTCCGAAGTTTTCAAGAACAGTGCGGGAACCGTTGCGGTATGGTTAAATCAGAACTATGTTATTCGTCTTTATGGGATATTAGACAGTAAGCGTTTAATAAAACATGGTAAAGAGAATGATATCAAGATCATTGAGCTTATCAATATCATGAGACAAAACGTTGGAGCACATTCTACTGGTAGAAGAGCTTCGAACAAGTCGGATTTAAATAAGGCAACCAAACTTATCAATGAATTGTTTGGGAAAAAAATATCCATTGAAAGTATCCGTAGCTATACCTTGTCGATCGATTCTGTCTTAGAACCAATGAAAGATCAGGTAAAAGCATTTATTTCGGGTCTTAAGGCCTGCTAAACCCACACAAACTTCAGATTTCTCTTGAATCCTTCAAACCCGGGCCTTTGCAAAGCCGATTTCCCGAACACCTTTTTAAACACATCTTCCGTGATCTCCGTCCACGCTTCCCTGTCCCAGTCCAGCATGCCTTCCGGCGGCCGGAAAGATGCATCGGTGGTTGATTCGGCAAAACGATTCCATGGACATACTTCCTGGCATACATCGCAACCAAAGACCCAATCATTGAACTGGCCCTTCATGCTCGTGGGGATCTCATCTTTTAACTCAATGGTGAAATAGGAGATACACCGGCTACCATCCACCACATAAGGGGCGGCAATCGCTCCGGTCGGACAGGCATCCATGCATCGTGTACAGCTGCCGCAATGGTCAGTAACTGGACGGTCTTCTTCCAGTTCAAGATCACAGATGAGTTCCGCAATGAAGAAATATGATCCCTCCCCTTTCCGGATCAGGTTGGCATTTTTTCCGATCCAGCCCAGTCCGGATTTTGCTGCCCATGCTTTATCCATCACGGGGGCAGAGTCTACGAACACACGGCCGTTCACCTCACCGATATGTTCCCGGATGCTTTCCACCAACATAAACAACTTATCCTTGATCACGCGGTGATAATCAACCGCACCGTATGCATACCGGGAAATTCTGGGTGCATCGGGGTTTTGTTGTTGTTCGGGATAATAATTGATCAAGAGGGATATCACGGACCTGGCCCCATCCACCAGCTTCGTAGGATCCAATCGTTTATCAAAATGATTGGCCATATAGTCCATCCGGCCGTGCATGTTTGCCTTCAGCCATTTCTCAAGCCGGGGAGCCTCTTCTTCTAAAAAACCTGCTTTTGAAATGCCACAATAGTCAAAGCCAAGGCGTTTGGCCTCTTGCTTGATCCAGCTTGTATGGTGTGGATTGGGCATTACTCCCCATCAAACAGCTCCCCCTGTACCCTTCCGGGTTTCAGTCCGAGGTGCTTGTATGCACGTTCCGTTACTACGCGGCCGCGCGGCGTTCTGGCAAGGTATCCCTCCTGGATCAGGAAGGGTTCGTAGACTTCCTCCAGGGTATCAGCCTCTTCGCTCACTGCTGTGGCAATGGTGGTGATACCTACCGGTCCGCCCTTGAATTTTTCAATGATGGTGGTGAGGATCTTGTTGTCCATCTCATCCAGCCCATGTGCATCCACCTTCAAAGCTTTTAAGCTGGTGGTGGTAATATCCAGGTCAATGTTCCCATCGCCACGCACCTGTGCAAAGTCACGTACACGTCTCAGGAGTGCATTGGCGATACGGGGGGTACCGCGGCTTCTTCTGGCGATCTCTTGTGAGGCATCCTCATAAATCTTCACCTGCAGGATTCCTGCCGATCGTTTGATGATATCGGAGAGTTGTCCTGTCTGATAGTATGCCAGCCGGCTGGTGATACCGAATCGCGCCCTTAGGGGTGACGTAAGCAATCCTGAGCGGGTGGTGGCACCGATCAGTGTGAACGGGTTCAGCTCGATTTGCACAGTACGTGCATTGGGGCCGGTATCAATCATGATATCGATGACATAATCTTCCATCGCCGAATACAGATACTCTTCAATCACCGGGCTAAGGCGATGGATCTCATCAATAAACAGAACATCATTGGTTTCGAGGTTGGTGAGCAAACCTGCCAGGTCGCCGGGTTTTTCCAGCACCGGTCCGGAAGTGATCTTTACATTCACCCCCAACTCATTCGCAATGATGTGTGCCAGGGTTGTTTTCCCCAATCCGGGAGGGCCATGAAGCAACATGTGATCGAGTGCCTCATCACGAAGGCGGGCGGCTTCCACGAACACCCGCAGGTTATCCACCACTTCTTCCTGTCCGGTAAAATCCTCGAAGGATTTCGGGCGTAATACCTTCTCCAGCTCGTTGTCAACGGGCTTCAGCTCCTCTTTGTTGGGGTTCAGATTTTCGTTCATGGCAGGGATCCTGACCTAAAATAACAAAAAATCCCCCGTACCGGGGTGGTGCGGGGGATGAACATTTTTTAAAAGGCGTCAATGACCTTCATCGTACTCACCGGATTCCAGGGGAACCGTTTGTGGTACATAGTCCTCTTCCTTTCCTGGCTTGCTGTAATCATACGGCCAGCGATGTACTTCCGGAATAGCGCCGGGCCAGTTACCGTGTACATGTTCAACCGGAGCGGTCCATTCAAGGGTGTTGGATCTCCATGGATTCTGGCTTGCTTTGCGTCCCAGGTAAATGCTGTAGAAGAAGTTGAAGATAAAGATGCCCTGTGCAATCGCTCCCATCACAGCGAAGAAAGTGATCAGTTGATTCATATCCCTGAAACCTTCGAACATGGCAAAGGCATCGTAGTTGAAATAACGTCTGGGGTATCCAGCCAAACCGGAGTAGTGCATGGGGAAGAATACACCGTAAACAGATACGATGGTGACCCAGAAGTGGAGATAACCCAGCTTCTTATTCATCATCTTCCCGTACATCCTGGGGAACCAGTGGTATATTCCGGCGAACATTCCAAAAATGGCGGACATACCCATCACAATGTGGAAGTGACCAACCACGAAATAAGTATCATGAACGTTGATGTCCAATGCCGAATCCGCTAGGATGATACCGGTTACCCCTCCCGTGATAAAGGTGGAGACAAGACCTATCGAGAACAGCATGGCCGGTGTGAGTTGCAGGTTCCCTTTCCACAGGGTGGTAATATAGTTAAACACCTTTACTGCAGATGGAATCGCGATCAGCAGCGTGGTGAATACGAACACCGAACCGAGGAACGGATTCATGCCGGTCACATACATATGGTGACCCCAAACGATGAATGACAAAAAGCCGATCACGAGGATTGAACCGATCATGGCGCGGTAACCGAAGATAGGTTTACGCGAGTTGGTTGCGATTACCTCCGAGGCAATTCCGAGCGCCGGTAGAAGTACGATATAAACCTCAGGGTGACCGAGGAACCAGAACAAGTGCTGGAAAAGGATGGGGTTACCACCTTCATGATGAAGGGGTGCACCCTGGATAAAAATGTCTGACAAATAGAAGCTGGTTCCGAAACTGCGGTCAAAAATGAGCAGCAGGGCAGCGGATAGCAGCACGGGGAAAGAAAGTACACCCAGGATGGCTGTTACCAGGAATGCCCAGATTGTTAGCGGCAGGCGGGTCATCTTCATCCCCTTGGTGCGCAGGTTTACAACGGTCACGATGTAGTTCAGACCACCCAGAAGTGCGGATACGATAAACAGTGCCATACTTACCAGCCAGAGGGTCATACCCAGTCCGGAACCGGGGATGGCTTGCTCCAGGGCACTCAGTGGAGGATAAATGGTCCAGCCTGATGATGCAGGACCCGTTTCCACAAAGCATGAGATCAGCATGATCGCACTTGAAATGAAAAAGAACCAATAAGATAGCATGTTCAGGAAGCCGGAAGCCATATCACGTGCACCGACCTGGAAGGGGATCAGCAGGTTGCTGAAGGTACCGGAGAGTCCGCCTGTCAATACCATAAACACCATGATGGTACCGTGGATGGTTACCAGTCCGAGGTACATCTCGGGCTTCATGATTCCACCCGGAGCACCTTTGTCACCAAGAAAGAAGTTAAGAATTCCGAAGCTTTCTCCGGGGTATGCGAGTTGAAGTCTGAAAAAGGTAGACATCAACATACCCACAACGGCCATGACAATAGCGGTGACCAGAAACTGCTTGGAGATCATTTTATGGTCCATGCTGAACACATACTTTGAAATCCAGTGTTCTTTATGGTGATGATGCGAGTGCGCGTGGCTTTCTGCAGACATAGCGTTCAATTATATGGATTGATTTTGTGTTCTTAAATTTTATTGTTCACCGAATGCTTTCTGTTTGGCGAACCAGGCATTGAATTCCTCTTCGGATTCAACCACCACCTTCATTTGCATATTGTTGTGGGCCATTCCACAAATTTTATTACACAACAAAATGTAATTGAATTCAGCATCTTCCGCTTCTCCTCTTTGCTTACGGAGCTGGTTGATCTTGGCATACTTATTAATCACGTATGGATCTTCCCTCATTTCCGCGGTTGTCTTACTCGGCGTAAATGCAAACTGTGTGGTCATACCGGGTACACAGTTCATCTGTACCCTGAAGTGGGGTAGGTAAGCACTGTGGATCACGTCGCGCGAACGGAAAGAAAGCTTTACCGGCTTGCCTTTCGGAAGGTGGAGTTCTTTCACCACTTTATCATCGCTACCAGCCGGATCATTTACATCCAATCCCAGGGCATTGGTTCCTTCGATCAGGCGGAAGCTTGCCTTTCCGAATTTACCATCTACACCGGCATAGCGTGCGGTCCAGTCGAACTGCTTGGCATATAATTCAATGTGCAGGTAATCTTCTTCAGCATATTTATTGGCATCCATCACCCTGTTCCACATGGTCAGACCATAGGTGATCAGGCCGGCCAGAACGATCATGGGCGCAATGGTCCATGCCATTTCCAATTTGTTGTTGTGTGGGTAGAAAGTCGCCTTGCTGTTCTTTCTTCCATGGTATTTAAAGGCAAAGAAGAAAAGAAGAATATTGGTCAGAAAGAAAACGGCGCTGATGATCACCAGGTTGAGGTGCATCATATCATCAATACCCTGTCCGTGTTCGGAAGCAGGAGAAGGCAATTGGAATTCTGCATATTTCATGGTGAGGCCTATCACAAAGGCGAAGAAGATCACCATGAAAACGATGTAGAGAATACCGTTGGTACGGTTGTCCCTTTCCGTGGTGACCTCATTGTCGTCTCCCTTTCCTTGCAGCACAGCCGCAAGATCCAACACCTTCACCAACTGAATGGCAGCGATGACGAGCAAAATGATTCCGATAAATATGAAAAAACCGATCATGTGTTGATATTTTAAAACCGCATCCTAAATCTGTTGTTCTCTGACCTATTAATAATGATGGTGAAGGCTCTCTTCGAGGAAGGGATGATTCTTCACAACCATGGGCGCCTTGGCCAGGGCATTCTGCACTACAAAAAGGAACAGGCCCAGGAATCCGAGGAACATACCCCATTCGGCAAAACCGATATGACCGTGTTCCTGTACTATGCCAGGGATCACCATCATCTGTACATCATACCAGTGTCCCAGGAAAATAATACCTCCGACCATTGTCAGCAGTCCGGTATGCCTTTTGGCATCACGGCTCATCAGCACGAAGAATGGCAGGAAGAAGTTAACGATGACCATACCGAAGAATGGCAGGGCATATTCCTCAATCCGGAACTGGTAATAAGTTACCTCTTCAGGGATATTGGCATACCATATCAACAGGAACTGGGATACCCATAGGTAGGCCCACACCATGCTGGTGGCAAACATCCATTTGCCCATATCATGGAGGTGATTCTCATTTACCTCCTGGAGGTATCCCTTGCGTTTCAGGTAGATCGTGAAGAGTAACGCAAACGTTGTTCCACTGACCCAGAAACCCAGAAACACATACCATCCGAACAAGGTACTGAACCAGTGAGCATCAATGGACATGATCCAGTCCCACGCTGCGATGGAAGTACTCACGGCGAAGAAAACCACAAAACCGGCGGAAGCCTTAATGCTTTTCTTGTGCCATTTCAGTCCTCCCTGAAGGTCTTCCTGTAAAGAATATTTCCTGAGGAAATAGGTACCAACAATCCAGCCGGCGATATAGATCACGGAACGGACGTAAAAGAAAACGGGATTAAGGAAGGCCTCTTTACCGGCAATGATCTTATCAAAGTGCGGGGAACCCTCTTCGAAGAGTTCGTGGTCCATCCAGTGAAATATGTTATGATTTCCTGC
Source organism: Flavobacteriales bacterium (assembly GCA_020435415.1). Taxonomy (NCBI): domain Bacteria; kingdom Pseudomonadati; phylum Bacteroidota; class Flavobacteriia; order Flavobacteriales; species Flavobacteriales bacterium. The sequence continues at coordinate 10,684 of JAGQZQ010000007.1, read as the reverse complement.
AAAGATGACAATGAGGAAAAGGGGGCCACCTATATAAAGATACTGGGCCATGGCCTCCGGGATTCTTTTGATCACCGCAGACCAGCCACTTTCGGTCAGGTATTGGAAGGCAATAAAGAAAGTACCGAACAGGGCGATGGCCAGAAAGAAAAAGTTATCGACCAGCAGGTTGGCCCATGCCTGATGTGGGTCTGATGCAAAAGCCGCAATGATGGACACCAGTCCGATTGCCATCAGTATAAAACTGAAAACCTTGCTCTTCTGTGTAAAATTATACTCCATAATCACGACCAATTAACCGTTTTGCGTTGATTCTGCAGGTGCAGCTTCCTGTTCAGCGGGAACCGGGGTTGCCTCCTGTGTTCCTGTTGCGCCTCCTTCAGCCGGAACCTCTGCTGTTTTCGGTCCCTGAAGGGTTTGAATAAAGTGAATGATCTTCCACCGTTCTTCCGGATAAAGCTGGGTTGCGTGGTTCGGCATCAGGTTCTTTCCGTAAGTAATGGAATGGTACATCTTGCCTTCCGACAGGTTCTTCAATGCTTCCGAGCTGTATGCCGGCGGCGGTGGGAACCGGTCATTCTTAATCATCTTACCATCTCCCATTCCTGTTGCTCCATGACAATGAGAACAGTATTTGACAAAAAGATCCTGGCCTTCTTCCAATACTTTCGGGGAAAGAGGGATCGGGTTTTTCAGTTGTTGCCCGGCCAGTTCATATCCTTCCTTTGTATTGGGATAAGCGTATGGCAGATGCCCCCGTGCTACTGTACCTGCTACCGGTTTTTGTGCAGACATACTGTCTGCAAACACCGGGTTGGTTGAGTAGGTCTCATACGACGGTGATCTGTACATATCCATAGCCGCCGTATACTCAATGCGCGGTGTGGTATGCTTCTGACTCTCGTCGTACTTACGCGTGGGATCTTGTCCGCATGAGGCCATACCCATCACGACAACTACGCCAAGGAGGGCATGCGTTGCGATCTGATTTACGGTTTTCGGTGCTTTCAAACGGTTCATAGGCGATGTTAATTCGCTGAGCTTATTTTGTATTGACTTCAAAAGCGCCTGATTCATTCAGTGCGCTGGTCATTGCAGAAACCTCTTCCTCGGAATGGGCTTCGAGTTCAATGCAGAATTTATCGTCGGTGGTTCTGGGATCCGGGTTCTTTGCACTCACACCGGGCAGCAACCAGCTTCTCAACAAAAAGGTGATGGACATACCATGTGCTGCGAGCAACACACCTGATTCAAAAGTCACGGGAATAAACGATGTCAGGTTCTCTCTGAAAGAGAAGCTAGGCTTACCACCGATATCCATTGGCCAGTCCTGAATGGTCATGTACCAGTTCATCAGAAGGGCCAGGCTCACACCGGTCATACCATAGATGAATGAGCATATGGCCAGGCGGGTCCTTTCGAGGCCCATTGCGGCATCCAAGCCGTGAACCGGGTAAGGGGTGTAGACTTCCTCAATATGAAACCCTTTGGCACGAAGGGCCTTCACCGCGTCTATCAATACGTGGTCGTCATCAAATAGACCGTATATTTTCTTATGCGTCATGGCGTCTGTTATTCAGAGATCACGTTCAAATATTGGTTACCTGTTCCTTTCAGGATAGACTTGGTCTCACTTTGTGCGATGACCGGGAATACCCTTGAGAATAGAAGGAACAAGACGAAGAATATACCGATGGTACCGATGTAAATACCGATATCCACAAAGCTCGGATGGTACATCGTCCAGCTGCTTGGCAGGAAGTCGCGGTGCAGCGATGTCACGATGATCACAAAACGTTCGAACCACATACCGATATTCACGATGATGGACAGAACAAAAGTAAAGGTGAGGTTCCTTCTCCATTTGCCTACCCAGAACAATTGCGGGCTCACCACGTTGCAGGTCATCATGGATGCATAGGCCCAGAAATACGGGCCGGTTGCACGGTTGATAAAGGCATAGCTTTCATATTCCACACCTGAGTACCACGACACAAAGAGCTCCGTGATATAGGCCACACCCACCATTGAACCGGTAAGCATGATGATCTTGTTCATATACTCGATGTGGGAGATGGTGATATAATCTTCCAGATGCATCACCTTCCGCATGATCAGAGACAGGGTCAATACCATGGCAAAGCCGGAGAACAGGGCACCCAATACAAAGTAAGGCGGGAAGATGGTGGTATGCCAACCGGGAAGCACCGCAGTGGCAAAGTCCATACTTACAATGGAGTGTACCGAGAATACCAGTGGTGTAGCCAATCCAGCCAATACCAGTGATACTTCCTCAAAACGTTGCCAGTCTTTTGCGCGTCCGCTCCATCCGAAGCTGAGGAGGGCATAAATCTTTTTGGTCATCGGTTTGATGGCCCGGTCGCGGATCATGGCGAAGTCAGGCAACAGTCCGATGTACCAGAATACCAGCGAAACGGAGAAGTAGGTCGAGATCGCGAATACGTCCCACAACAGCGGGGAGTTGAAGTTCACCCACAGCGAACCCAGTTGGTTTGGCAATGGCAGCGCATAAAACGCCAGCCACGGTCTTCCCATGTGAATCAGCGGGAACTGCGCCGCCATGATCACCGCGAAGATGGTCATCGCTTCTGCGGAGCGGTTGATCGCCATACGCCAGCGGGAGCGGAACAACAAAAGTACGGCTGAGATCAGGGTACCGGCGTGACCGATACCGATCCACCAAACGAAGTTGGTGATATCCCATGCCCAACCAACGGTTTTGTTAACTCCCCAGGTGCCGATCCCCCGGCCGATGGTATACATAATGCAACCGATGCCCCAAAGAGCAGCCACCACCGCCACGGTAAATACGATGTACCAAAGGCGGCTGGCCTTTCCTTCTACGGATCTGGCCACATCCTCAGTGATCTGATGCAGGTCTTTACTGCCTTTGATCAGCGGCTGACGAATGGTCTGTACTGCTTCGCTCATAGCGTAAATGATCTGTTAATTAAGCTTTATCTGTATTTCTCACCTTGGTCATGTACTGCACCGAAGGTTTCACATTCAATTCTTCCAGCAGGTAATAGGTTCTGGGATCTTCGGACAACTTCCGGACCTCGGAATTCTCATCTGCCACGTTTCCGAAACGGATGGCATGTGTAGGACAAACGGCACTACATGCAGTCTGAACTTCACCGTCTTTAATAGGTCTACCTTCCTTCTTCGCTTCCAGTTTACCTTCTTGCAGACGTTGTACACACATGCTGCATTTTTCCATCACCCCACGGGAACGTACCACCACATCAGGGTTCAGTACAAGACGACCCAGCTCATTCTGCGATGGGTTAATGTCTGTGAACTTGGAATCCCTCGGATAGCTATACCAGTTGAAGCGACGTACTTTATACGGACAGTTGTTCTGGCAGTATTTTGTACCCACGCAACGGTTATAGGTCATCATATTCAAACCTTCGTTGCTATGGGAAGTGGCAGCCACCGGACAAACCGTTTCACACGGTGCATGGTTACAGTGCTGACACATTACTGGTTGGAAAACCACCTGAGGATTTTCAGAAGGCTCTTCCAAGCGGTGATACATTTCGATCTTTCCTACACCCTCTTCCTTGGCTTTCGCCTTGCTGTAGTCAGAGCTGTAGTAGCGGTCGATCCGGATCCAGTGCATTTCCCTGGACCTTCTCACCTCATCCTTACCAACGACAGCGATATTGTTCTCTGAGATACAGCTCACGGCGCAAGCCCCGCAACCTATGCAGGATGTCAGGTCGACAGACAGGTTCCAGTGAATGGCATCCTTGGTATGCGATTTCCACAAGTCCACCTTATCCGGTGTCTCATGTTTATGATCAACCGTAGCGACAGTCACCTGCTTGTTGCCGGATGAAGCATCGTTCATATAAGCAGCAAGGGTGGTTTCCTTAACGATACCGGTCTCCTCACTATCACGTCCCATCAGGGTGTGGTGGGTCTGTGTAGTGGCCAGGTGCATTTTTCCAACGGAACCGCTGATACTGCAATTGGCAGCATAGTATACGATTCCATTGCCATCGCGTGTAGCAAGTTTATATGCATTCACACCAACGTCTTTACCCGCTTTTCCAACGGTGGTGCGGCCATATCCGAGCGCCAGTCCGATAGTTCCCTTCGCCTGTCCGGGTTGAGGATATACAGGTGCATTCAGCGTGGCCTTTCCGACAGTGAGGGTAATGACATCCGCCTCCTGTTGCTGACCCAGAACGGTGTTGAATCCAAGTTCCTTCATATGAACCGGGTTCATGGTCACGTAGTTGTCCCAGCAAATTTTGGAGATCGGATCGGGGAGTTCCTGCAACCATGGGTTGTTGGCATGCATCCCGTTACCTACGCCTGTTTTTTCATACAGCACGAGTTCATAAGCACCACCCTTAGGTACAGAATTTGCAACGGCAGAAGCGGCTGCAGAAAGATCCGTCGCTATACCTACGGCAGGAATCAGAGCAGTTGGAGCAAGAGACAAACAACCTTTGTGCAAGCTGTTGTTCCAGAAAGCGTCGAACATCAACTCACCGCTTTGTCTGGTAAACTGATCTGCTTCCCACTGCTTTCTGATAAAATCATGAAACGACGTTGGCTGACCTGCCCATGCAAGGAGACTTTCCTGATACTGTCTTGTTTTGAACAGCGGACTGATGGTTGGCTGGCAAACGCTATACTCGCCATTCCTCGGGCTATGGTCATTCCATGATTCCAGGAAATGTGAATCCGGGCAAACAAACTCAACCGAAGCGGCTGTTTCATCAAGAGACGGTGCAAAAGAAACCGTCAGGTCCACCTTTTTCAGGGCGGCCTTGAACGCTTCACCATCGGGCAAGCTATAAACCGGGTTGGTATTGTAAATCAACAGAGCGCCAACCTGGCCACTTTGCATGTCCTTTATAAGATTGTCAACGGCTGCATCATCACTCTGGAAGAGCAGGCTTGGTCTTTCAATGTCAAGTGTCTTGCCATAGTTACCAAGCATATTGTTGATACCAGTCACGAGCAATTGAACATTGGGGTCATTACTTCCACAGACCACGAGAGACTTTCCGGGATTCTTGAGAAGATGAGACGCCGCACTTTTGATCTTTTCATCAAAAGGAAGTGAAGCACTACCTCCAGGGGTATTGCCCGTGCCTGATGCAACAGCATTATAGAGCGCAAGTACAGTTTGTCCCTGTTGAGATGGTTTCATCGGGATGCGCTCATCGGCGTTGGAACCGGTCAGCGACAGATGTGTTTCAAACTGGATATGTTTGGAGATCGTCTTGTTTTCCTTCAGGTTCCTTTTCTTACCGTACTGTTTCATGAACTCAACGGGGGATACCCAGTTGGCCAGGAAATCCGCACCGATACTCACCACCACGTCGGCTTTGTCAAATGAATACGCCGGAACAGCGGAGCGACCAAAGGCTTTCCTATGTGCCTCGATGATTCCATAGCGTGAAACGGCATCATAGGTCACCACTTCGTTGGTGGCCTGCGTACCATCATCGCTGGTACCTGCACCATATACATTCAGAAATGCTTGTATGGCTTTGGATGTGCTTGGGCTTGCCGTAGAAGAAGTAAGAATTCTCACCTTCTTTCCGGCAGCCTTGGCAGCCTTTAGTTTTGAGATGATGGCTTGATCCACCGATGCCCAGTCGCTGTTCTGACCACCCTTCATCGGGTTACGCAGTCTGGATTCATCGTATAAAGAAAGGATACCGGCCTGCACACGCGCGTTGATCGAACCTTCCGTAACGGATGAGGACTTATTTCCTTCAATCTTGATGGGGCGACCTTCACGTGTCTTTACCAGCACACTGCAATAGTCGTTGCCATCAAAATAAGAAGATGCATACCAGTTGGCGATACCGGGGGTGATCTCCTCTGGTTTGATGATATAAGGGATGGCCTTATTAACGGGGGCTTCACATGCAGCAAGTGTAGCGGCAGTCACACCGAATCCGAGGTATTTCAGAAAATCTCTGCGGCTTGTGGGTGCCTTCTGAACCTGTTCGCCGGACAGGAATTCATCCACAGGGAGGTGTTCCGCAAACTCGTTGTCCCTTGCTTGTATAAAGGAGGGATCCTGCTCGAGTTCTTCAATGCCTTTCCAGTAAGTCTTATTCATGGTTGTCATTCCCAGACAAGGTTTTTCAGTTCAGATTAATAGTGGCAGCGGGCACATTCCAGTCCGCCTAATTCTTCAACAGTGATCTTTCCGTCCTTCATGAACTTGGCCTTATGTTCCTCGCTCAGCTTATTATGCACGTAATCATAGTATCCGTTGCCTTCCATTTTCACCGGTTGGTTGCGGTGACAATCAACACACCATCCCATGGTCAGGGTTGATTCCTGGTGCAACACATCCATCTCTTCAACGGCGCCATGACAGGTTTGACAGGCAATGCCGCCCACTTTCACGTGTTGTGAGTGGTTGAAGTAGGCCAGATCAGGCAGGTTGTGAATGCGCACCCATTTAACGGGCTTCGGATTATCTCCGTAAGTTTTGGTTTCAGGATCGTAGTCAAGGTATTCATAAATCTTGTTGATCTCTGACGATCCGCTGCGTTCCCCTTCAGCCACATAAACGTGACAATTCATACACACATTCAGGGATGGAATGCCGGCTGTTTTGCCTTTTTCCGCGCTTGAGTGACAGTATACACAGTTGATACCGTTCTTTCCTGCGTGCAGGTCATGCGGGAAAGCAATAGGTTGTGTTGGCTCATAGCCCTGATGTACACCTATCCAGATAACGCTGTACCAGGCCTGACGAAGTCCGAGCGCAACGATCAACAACACGATCACGGCAACCGCGCGTTTGTTGTTTGACATCCAATGCTTGAGGTTGCCGAACAGACCGCGGTCCACAGGAATAGGCTCACCCAGTTTATCCGCTACCGCAACCTTCAGCGACTTCTTGGTGGAAGACAGGAACCAGATAACAAGCAGCAGGGTAATACATGCAATGATCAGGGCATAAAGCAGGGTATTGCCTGCAGGCGCACCAGGAGTTCCGCCTGCAGGCGCACCAGGAGTTCCGCCTTCAGGATCTTTAACCACTACTTCCGGTATCTTATAGTCCTTAATATAAGTAAGGATGGCGTCAATCTCTTCCTTTGAAACCGCTTGGGCGGGCATGTCTATTTCATTGTTTTCCTTGAAAACCTTAACAGCATATGCATCTCCGGCATCGATCAGCGATCTGGAATTCTGTATCCATTGGTACAGCCAGTCTTTACTTGGCACCCGGTCTTCAATTCCGGCAAGACCCGGCCCGATCACTACTTTATCGCCTGGCGAATGGCATGCTTTACAGTTCGCTTCGAACAAATCTTTACCGCTCTGCGCGTGGCTGGACGACACCGCGGCAACTCCGAAGATCAGTAGAAAATGTAGCGCCAATCTGAGCTTGGAAACCCTCATAAACAGGTTGCGCATATTGGATATTTTGCGTAGAAAACAATACTTTTTACGGTGGACAAATTTAGAACAATTCGCATTTTATCATTCATCGGTAATTAAGAAATGATTAATTTATAATGATTCTAAATAAGGTATTGGAAGCCGTTTCAAACCTCTGTCTATAAAAATGATATCTTGGTAGATGACTTCTAAAAATTGAGCGCACAAAAATACCGAACAACCATTCGTAACGTTCCTGAAGTATCACTGCGATAAAGCGAACACAATACCGGAAATATGTACCTTGCACCCCCGATGAAAAACACATGGACAGGACTGGCAGTCGCGATGATGGCTACCGTCAATATCAGTCTCGCACAGGTACCAACCGATTCTATCACACGCACCAATCCGGTAAAGGTCGAAAGCGATGAACGTCTCGACCGCCTCCAGGAGGCTTACGAAAAAGAGGGCAGGGAAAAGGGCACGGTCGCGGGCTACCGGGTACAAATCTATTTTGGTTCAGGAACAGAAGCCAAGAATAAAGCAAACCAGGTGAAATCGGAAGTACTCGTTAAATACCCCGAGCTATCGGTTTATGTACAATGGGATGCCCCCAACTATAAAGTAAGGGTCGGCGATTGCCGGAACCGGTTTGCTGCAGAAAAACTCAAGAAGGACCTCATCGAAACTTTCCCGGCGTGTTTTATTGTCAAAGACGACATCCGCTGGTCTGCGATTCCGGAAGAGTGATTTACGGCGCAGGGGTCAACAAGGAAGCACTTCTTCTACTTAACCTGTACCTGGGTAAATCCTTCCACGATATCTCCTACTTTGATATCATTGAAGTTCTCAATGGATAATCCGCACTCGTAACCACTGCTCACTTCCTTAACATCATCCTTGAAGCGTTTGAGGGAAGATAATTTACCGGTGTAGATCACGATACCATCGCGGATGATGCGCACCTGTGTATTTCTGGTCATCTTTCCATCGATCACCATACAACCTGCGATCGTACCAACGCGGGAGATTTTGAATACTTCGCGAACCTCCACATTGCTCACCACTTCTTCCTTCATCTCCGGTGCAAGCATTCCTTCCATCGCGGATTTGATCTCATTGATGGCATTGTAGATCACTGAATACAGTCGGATATCGATCTCTTCCTTCTCTGCCAGCTTCCGTGCATTGAGGCTCGGGCGGATCTGGAAGCCCACGATGATGGCGTTGGATGCGCTGGCCAGCAACACATCCGTTTCGGTGATCTGTCCTACGGATTTGTGGATCACGTTCACCTGAATTTTATCGGTAGACAATTTGAGCAATGAATCGGCAAGTGCTTCCACGGAACCATCCACGTCACCTTTCACGATCACGTTCAGTTCCTGGAAGTCTCCTATGGCCAGACGTCTGCCGATCTCATCAAGTGTGATATGTTTTTGTGCACGTATGCCTTGTTCACGTTGAAGTTGCATCCGTTTGTTTGCGATTTCCTTGGCTTTGCGCTCTTCTTCCAGCACATTGAACTTATCACCTGCCTGGGGTGCACCGTTCAGTCCGAGGATCTGCACCGGTGTAGACGGTCCGGCTTCAGGAATCGCCTGGCCTCTTTCATTGAACAGCGCCTTAACCCTTCCGTAATGACATCCTGCCAGAATGATGTCTCCGACGCGAAGCGTCCCACCCTGAACCAACAACGTACATACATAACCGCGGCCACGGTCCAGGGTTGCTTCGATGATGGTACCGTTCGCCCTTCTGTCCGGATTGGCTTTCAGTTCGAGAAGTTCTGCCTCGAGCAACACCTTCTCAAGAAGATCATCCACACCGGTTCCTTTCTTGGCTGAGATGTCATGACTTTGATATTTACCACCCCATTCTTCCACGAGGAAATTCCTGGCAGACAGGGCTTCCTTGATCTTGTCAGGATTGGCATTCGGTTTATCCACTTTGTTGATCGCGAAGATGATGGGTACTCCGGCAGCCTGGGCATGATTGATCGCTTCCACGGTTTGTGGCATGATGTCATCATCCGCCGCAATCACGATGATCGCTACGTCCGTTACCTGCGCACCGCGGGCACGCATGGCGGTAAACGCTTCGTGACCGGGTGTATCCAGGAAGGTGATCCTGCGACCATCCTTCAGATCTACCGCATATGCTCCGATATGCTGTGTAATACCACCTGCTTCACCGGCGATCACGTTGGCCTTTCGGACGTAGTCGAGCAAAGACGTTTTACCGTGGTCGACGTGTCCCATTACAGTAACGATAGGCGGGCGCGGGACAAGGGTGGCTTCATCATCCTCTATCTCTTCTTCCTCTTTCAATGTTTCCTGCAGATCGGCACTGACGAACTCCATCTTATATCCGAATTCCTCGGCGATAATGGATAACGTTTCAGCGTCCAGTCTTTGGTTGATGGAGAGGAACAGGCCGAGGGCCATACCGGCGGAAATGATCTCGTTCACCGGCACGTTCATCATCTTCGCCAGTTCATTGGCTGAAACAAATTCCGTTACCTTGAGGATCATGCTTTCCGATTCCGCACGCTCCATGTCCTGCTGCATCTGTTCGCTTATCGCCTGACGTTTCTGACGGCGGTATTTGGAACTTTTGGACTTACCGCCCGAGCTACTCAGACGTGCAAGGGTATCTTTAATTTGTGCGCGGATTTCCTCTTCATTGGGTTCCTCCTTTACCGCACGTCCTTTTCTTCCGCGCTTATCACCGCCTCCACCGGGACCACCAGGGCCACCACCGGTGCGTGGGCCGGCCCCTTCCTTCTTGGCGGGTTCCGTACCGATTCTTTTTCTTTTTCTCTTTCGACCTTTGCTATCTATTTCAGAATCCGACGAGGAAGCAACGGGTTTCTTCTGTGGTTCGGGAAGATCAATCTTACCCACGATGGTAGGACCCTCAAGGCGACTGACCCTGGCTTTGATCACACCGTCATCCGCATCCTCCTCTGCTTTGGGAGGTGCTTGCGCTTCCTCGGTTTTGGTTTCCTTTGGCTCAGCAGGTTCTTCCTTTACCGCTTCGGGTGTTTCTACAACTTCTGCGGGCTTTTCCGGTTCCGGTTCCGGAGGTGTTGGTTCAGCCGGTTTTTCCGCCACTACTTCTTCTGTCTTCGTTTCCTCTTCTGGCTTTACTTCGGGCTCAGGCTTCTTCTCTGCTTTGGTGGTGGTTTTCTTTTCTTTTTTTGGAGGCTCGGGCTTTTCTTCCGGCGCTGCCGTTTCTTTGGCTTCAACTTTGGGAGCTTCCTCTTCGGTGAGTTCGACGGGAT
>JAGQZQ010000006.1 GCA_020435415.1 Flavobacteriales bacterium | reverse complement strand
TGTTCTTCAATCTTCAGTCTCATCCGAATAGATTTTTGAATACCTCCTGATACTTATCGCCATTGTCCGGAAATACCGTTACGACCACGCCTTCATTGATGCTGTCAGCGACCTTCATGGCGCCTAACAGGTTGGCGGCGGACGACGGACTGAGGAGCAGTCCTTCATCTGCTGCTACTTTTTTGATCACTTCATAAGATTCGGCGGTATCCACTTCATGAATGTCGTCCGGAACCAGCGGATCATAAATTTTCGGGACGATGGCTGTTTCCAAATGTTTCCATCCTTCCAGGCCATGCATGGGGGTATTGGGTTGCAGTCCGATCAGGCGGGTGGAGGGATTCCATTCCTTTAATTTTCTACCGGTTCCGGTGAACGTTCCGGTTGTTCCCAGTCCGGCTACAAAATGCGTGATCCGACCTTCGGTTTGCTCGATGATCTCCGGTCCGGTATGCTCAAAATGGGCTTTCCAGTTGTTGTCGTTTGCATACTGGTCCGCATAGAAATATTGTTCCGGATTGGCAGCTGCGATCTCCTTGGCTTTTTCCTGGGCGCCGTCCGTGCCTTCAAAGCGTGAGGTGAAAATGATGTTCACGCCGAGGGAGCGCAGGATGGTCTTCCGTTCTTCGCTGGCATTTTCCGGCAGGCACAGTGTCACCGGGATACCCAATGCGGCACCGAAGGTGGCATAGGCAATTCCTGTGTTTCCGCTGGTTGCATCCAGCAAGCCCATGCCATGGCGCAGGTGACCTTCGAGAATGGCATCTGAAATGATCTGAAATCCGGGTCTGGACTTCACACTCTGACCCATCTGCATCCATTCGAGCTTGGCGAATATCCGGACTCCCTCTTTCTGATAAGCCCTTTGAATGGGAAAGAGCGGGGTACGGCCCACAAACGGAGCCAGGGTGGCCAGGCGGTGTTCCAGCGTATCTTTTTGATGTGCCGTGGTAATGCTCATGATCCTTTGTTACTTTCTTCAAACACCTTTGTCAGGCGATTTAATTCGGTTACTTTTTGTTCGAAATCCGTCTTCATATTGTTGCGGATACGGTGGAGGCGTTCCATCACTTCCCCGATGCTGTCGGGCAGCCATTCTTCCAGGAATGCGCGCATACGTTTTCCTAACGTAGGAGATTTTCCATTCGTGGATATGGCGATCTTCAGGTCTCCCTTTATCACAATGGAAGACATATAGAAATCGCAGAGTGCGGGCGTATCCGCCACGTTGATCAGGATGGATCGTTTTCTGGATTCTGCATGAATAATTTTGTTGACGTCCGCCAGGCCTGTGGCCGCGAATACAAGCGAGATGCTGTTCAAGTCATCCGTTTCGAACGGACGATTGTGAAGCCGGATGTCGTATTGTGCAGACAGTTCGGTGATCTCAGGAAGGATCTCCGGCGCAACCACCGTCAGTGCGGCCGAAGGGTCATTGCGCAGGATGGCGGTGATCTTTTCCAGACCGATCTTTCCACCGCCTATCACCAGAATGCGGTGACCGTCCAGCTTCATGAAGAGCGGCAGGAGTATATTCTGACTGGCTTGCGTCTGGATGTTCATCGGACCTCTGCGTTAATGGTTTGCTCCAATCGGATCCATTCGGATGGCTCGGCAAGTGCCACCACATCGCCTACAACGATAATGGCAGGTGATGTGATCTCAGCCTCATGCACCTTGTCGGCGATGTCATTTACTTTTCCAAGGATGACCTTTTCGTCGGAGGTACTGCCGGAAGATATAACGGCGGCAGGGGTATCCGATTTGCCATGAGATGCGAGAAGACTGACGATATCGTGTATCTTTCCCAGCCCCATCAGGATCACGATGGTAGCAGATGATTGGGCTGCCAGCCTGAGGTCATCCGATAATTTGTTCCCGGATGTAGTGCCGGTCACCACCCAAAAACTTTCAGCAAGTTTTCTGTGGGTGAGTGGTATCCCTGCACCTTCCGGTACGGCGATGCTGCTGCTGATACCCGGTATTACATCTACGGTGATCCCCAGTGTTGCAGCGTAAGCCCATTCTTCACGACCTCTTCCGAATACAAAAGGATCACCGCCCTTGAGTCTTACCACATGCAAACCCTGAAGTGCGAAGTGACTTATCAGTGCATGAATTTCTTCCTGGCTGTAGCGGTGGTTGCCGGCTTTCTTTCCCACATAAATCTTTTGACTATTTGCGGGTGCATGATCCAGCAAGTCGGGATTGACCAGGGCATCGTACAGCAGCACATCGGCGCTGCGCAATGCACGGATACCTTTCAGGGTGATGAGTTCCGGATCACCCGGACCAGCACCGAGGATGGTCAGTTTACCTTTTACCGGTTCAGACGGATGCGGCATTGTTTTCTTTGTGTTGATGGAAGGCCTTCAGTGAAGCAAGGAAATCGGTCGCTTCTTTCAGGTATTCCGCTGCCAGTTCAATGCTGGCTTGTTGCTTATTGATTCGCAGGGCGAGTGCTTCAAATCCGCCCTCTACTTTGATCTTTCCGGTATCCACGAAGTTTTCCTGGAAATCACGGATGATTCCGGTTTGTGTATTGCATTTTATGCCTTGCGCGGTAAGGATGGCTTTGGCTCCACTTACCAGGGCACTGTAGCTATGGTACATGGAATCGGCGGCGAGATTCTGGTCGAGTGCTTCTTGGGCCCAGTCCAGTTTTTCTTCCGCTTCCAGTAGCAGGGTCTGGATAAGATCGATCACGACGCCGGCACATTCTCCCACACCCACTTCTTGTTTATAGCGGTCGCTGTTACCCCAGTCGATGTAGTCGGACTCTTCCACGGTCTCCTTATTGCCAAGCTCTTTGAGTAGCTGATAGAAATAATCTTTCCCCTGACGGTCGTAGTACACGTTGAAAAGCTCGTTATCATTTCCGTTCCGGTCATAATCGTCGAGCAAATCTCTGAGCACCTGAGGCGCTCTTTTGCTGGGCACTTTAATGATCTTGTCGGCAAACCGTCCGATACCATCACCTACGATACCTCCTCCGAGAAGCAGCTGAAGGGCGGGTAGGGTATGTTCGCCGTTTTTGATCGAGCTTCCGTGGAAACCGATATGGGCCAGGCCGTGCTGTCCGCATGAATTCATGCATCCGCTGATCTTGATCTTGATGTCGTTGTTGTAAATAAGGTCGGGGTATTCTTCCTTGATCACCCGTTCCAGTTCAACGGCTGTGGCGGTGCTGTTGGAAATTCCCAGGTTGCAGGTATCGGTTCCGGGGCAGGCGGTGATATCCGCTACGCTGTCAAATCCCGGCTCTGCAAAACCAAGTGCTTCGAGTGCGTTGAAAACATGAACCAATGCATGTTCACGAACATAACGTAGCACAAAACCCTGGTTGATCGTAATGCGCACGTCGTTGGCGGCATATTGCTGAACGATATCTGCAAAGGCCCTGGCTTCTTTTGTCGATAAGTTTCCAAGAAGGATTTTTACCTGAACCGCAAAGAATCCGGGTTGTTTTTGTGCTATCACATTGGATTTCTTCCAGGCTTCGAATTTATCTTCATTCGCCGGCGTGGCTCCGTTGGGGAGGGTGTCTGGTCCGGGTCCTACGTCTTTCCATTGAGACAGGTCAAAAGGCACCTTCTGATGAGTCAGCGCTGGTTTTTCATCAGCAACCAATTTCATAAAGGCATCCAATCCCATTTCATGGACGAGGTATTTGATCCTGGCTTTGTTTCTGCGTGCTCTTTCCCCATGGCGGTCAAAAACCCTGATGATCGCTTCGATGAGTGGGATCACTTCGTCCTCCGGCAGGAAATCATAGGCCACAAGTGCGGGATAGGGTTGTGCGCCCAGGCCACCCCCGATCATTACTTTAAAACCTTTCACTTCCTGACCGTTTTGGTTTTGGATCTTAGGAATGAGTCCCAGGTCATGCATAAAAGTATAGGCCGTATCTTTTTCTGAAGATGAGAGGGCAATTTTGAATTTTCTTCCGAGGTCCTGACCGAAGGGTTTTCTCAGAAAATAACTGAAGATACCATGAGCGTATGGAGACACGTCAAACGGCTCATCCACATCCACGCCGGCGAGCGCAGATGCGGTGACGTTACGTACGGTATTTCCGCAAGCTTCGCGGATGGTGATTTCGTCTTTCTCCAGTTCCGCCCAGAGTTCCGGGGTCTTGTCAAGACTTACGTAATGAATCTGAACATCCTGACGGGTGGTCAGATGAAGCTTTCCTGTTGAAAACGTATCGGAAACATCAGACAGGCGACGGAACTGCTCCACGGTGATCTTTCCGAATGGAAATTTGATCCGTACCATCTGCACCCCAGGTTGGCGCTGGCCATATACCCCCCTGGCCAGTCTGAGACTGCGAAATTTTTCTTCGTCAATTTTTCCTTCCCTGAATTGACGGATCTTCTTTTCAAGGTCGATGATGTCCTTTTCGACGATGGGATTTTCAAGTTCGGTCCTGAAGCTTTGCATGGTTTGTTGTTTTAGTCAAAAAAAAGGCCTTTCCGGGGTTAGCAGGAAAGGCCTTCTATAGGTTTGGGATAGTTCTATATGGTTGTTAGCATCCCGGTGGCACCATTCCTGTTCTGCTCGTCAGTACAGCAGCAACACATACAACAACAAGCGTTGAATGAATTCAGGGTGATGGCTGGGATTACGTTGATTTTCATGTTCATGCAATTGCCCGATCATGGACTGCAACGCAAAGATATAAAACCCTGTTTTGATTTACAACAGGCAACGATCAGTTAACTTTTTCATCATGTGTGAATTTATACCCCACCCCTCTGACCGAGTGAAAGTATTTGGGTTGCCTTGGATTGGGCTCAAAGTATTTTCTGAAGTTAACGATATGGTTGTCAATGGTTCTTGTCGACGGATACACATCATAACCCCAGACCTTTTCCAGGATCTCTTCGCGGGACACCACTTCGTTTTTTCTTTCTGTCAGGAGTTTTAACAGCAGTACTTCTTTTTGACTGAGGGCAATGTGGCTGCCGTCTGAACGATGTACTTCAAAGGTGTTGAAGTGAACAGTGTGCCCTCCGATGTTGAACTGTTTGGATTCGTTTGTTGAAGCGGGCTGCCTGCGCATCAACAGTTTCTGAATACGTATCTTGAGTTCCTCGAGATCGAATGGTTTTCCCAGGTAATCATCACCTCCGAGTTTGAGGCCGCGTACGCGATCCTGACTGGTATTTCTCGCCGTTAAGAAAAGAATGGGTGTTTCTTTATCACGTAGCCGGATATGTTCGCAAACGTGGTATCCATCCACGCCCGGCATCATCACATCCAGGATCACCAGATCAAACCGGGATTGCGGATAAAGGCGGATGGCTTCCTTGCCATCTCCAACGGGAACTACCTCGTAGCCGTCCAGCTCCAGGTTCACCTTCAGGGTCTTTCTGAGGTGTGGTTCATCTTCTACCAGTAATATTCGTGTCATATCCCGCCGTGATGTTGCATGGCAAAAATAAGCTACTTTTGTGTGAGAGGCATGCGGATCAAAAATCCCAATATTCAAAGTTCGGGCACATTTTTCATTTATTCCCTATTTGTGGCCTGCTTATTTTTACTGTGGAGGGGGTATGAATATATGTCCGGTGACCAGGCAGAGCACCTTCCGCTGGTATTAGCGAAGGCAGATCCGACCCTGTTCACCAGAGACTACTTTGTCCCTTACGCACGCGAGGCATTTTCCATACGTCATTACTATGTTTTGCTTGTTTATGCCTTGTCCACCGTTCTGCCTTTGAGCGTGGTTTGCTTTACCCTGACCATGTTATCCGTTGCCTTTAGTTCGTGGGGAATCATGCGCATCACTACGGCGTTGAGTCTGGACCGGCTCGCTCCTTTTATAAGCCCCCTGATGGTACTGATCATTTTTTACGGGTTCACGGTGGGTGGCAATCACATCCAGTATCCGACATTGATATCAAGTACCATTGCCAAGGCACTGGCCATGTGGGCGTTCGTGTTTTTTTTCGAACGGAAATGGCGATTGATGGCTGTATTCCTGGGATTGGCATCTTTGTTCCAGGTTCTGGTAGGCCTTCAATTGTTCATGATCTTCTGGTTCGTAAATCTAATCACGGAAAGGCATGATCGCTGGAGAACGGCCTGGCAGACCCTGCTGTGGTTTGTACTGGTATCTGCGCCAATGCTGATGCCCATCCTTTACCGTCAGTTTTTTCATGCGGTGCCTTATAATAAGGACCTCTACTATCAGATACTATATGTATTCAGAAATCACCTTCATTATATCCCTTCGTTGTTTCCGGCAAAGGCTTACTACAAGCTGGGTGGATTGGTCATTGCAACCCTGCCGTTGCTATATCTGTTTCGTTTAAAGGGCGACAAGCAAAAAATCGTGGTGATGATGGGGACCATTGTTCTCGGTCTTATATTATACTATGTGATGCTGGAGCAGGTTGGATGGTTGGTGGCGGGTAAATTGCAATGGTTCAAAACAACCATATGGCTGAATCTGCTCGCATGTGTGGTGATCAGCATCGTATTAAGTAAAATGATCCAGCTGATCGGGCACCTTTACACGATGCTGGCCTACCTGCGTAACGTGGTGCTGGTATCGGTTGTTCTGATGATATTGGTGTTGCTGAACTCGGAAGATATACCCGTTGCCGGTATGAAGGAGCGTTATCAGGTGGGAAGATACCCTCTGGGAGATCTCACCAAAATGCACGAATGGATCAGGGATAACACACCCAGGGATGCGGTATTTCTATATAGTCCGGATAATTCATCCTTTGCCTGTCAAACGCAGCGGTCCTCCCTGATCGGATATAAAGCGATCATCCATGAACCTTTTTTTCTGTTGCCGTGGTATGAGAAGTTCAGTCTTATTTATCAGGTAGATGTGATGTCTGTTGGTGAAAGCAATGCCCTTGAGGAGGCTACCGCATCCTATCGTGAAAACTACACATCACCTCACGTTCTGCCTTACGATTATCGCATCGATCGTTCGGATGAATGTATGTTCCAGGACAAACTGGGACCGGTCGTTCACCGCTCCGGTGTGTACGTCCTCACCATGGCACAGCCTTAAGACCTGTAACCAATTGGCCCTTTGTTCGTTTAATTCAATAAAGGGGAAGATACGTTATGACGCTAACTTTACACAAAACAGAAGTGGTCAGGGGAATAAAAGTGCTGACACTGGTGGTGGCGCTGTTGATGACAGGGATTGCTGTCGCGGGTTCCGCAGTTAAACATTTGGCTGTGGAAGCGAATGCAAACCTGGTTGGTTCCGATTTTCATTGGAACGGGATGGGGGATGAGCCGGAGGTTAACATCTACCCCAACCCCACAGCGGGAGTCACCTTCATTGATGTGCGCCTCGCACAACCCACCGACGTGACCATCGTTATTTATAATTTGCTTGGAACGGCTGTTGCCCGGATGGATGAAAAGGACATCACCGGTGGAAAATTCAAGATTGATCTTTCAGGCCAGGCCAATGGGTTATATTTTGCAGAAGTTCGTACCAAGGATGGAGTGAAAATGGCCAGGATCAGGGTCACACGCTAACCGGACCCGAGGCTTCCCGATTTTCATTGATTTTTTCCTGAAGAATAGGCTACCTTTGTGGCAAACCCCAAACCATGAAGGACATGCTGGAACTTTTTCGTTCCGACGCACCACCGGATGCCACCCTGCGAACCATTGCTGAGAAAGTACAGGCAGGGGAGCGCATCACTCCGGACGAAGGACTTGCATTATTTGAACGCGGTGAACCCGGTTTTCTGGGTATCCTGGCGGGAATCGTGGCGGAGAGAAAGAACGGTTCACGCGTATATTTCAACCGTAATTTCCATATTGAACCCACCAACCTTTGTGTTTTCACCTGTAAATTCTGCTCTTACTCCAGGTTGCTTAAACAGGAGGACGACGGATGGGTGCTGACGCGTGAACAGATGATGGATATGGTACGTGCCTATGACGGCAAACCGATCACGGAGGTCCACATCGTCGGTGGCGTTCATCCGAAGTTAACCCTGGAATTCTTTTGCGACCTGATACGGGAGATCAAGGCCCATCGTCCGGATCTGCATATCAAGGCATTCACTGCTGTGGAGTTGGAGTATATGATCAGGAAAGCAAAACTGTCTACCGAAGAAGGCCTGGAGCAGCTGAGAGAAGCCGGACTCGGATCATTGCCCGGAGGTGGTGCGGAAATATTCCACCCGGAAGTGAGGTCCCAGATTTGTGATGATAAGGCCAGTGCGGAGAACTGGATACACATTCACCGTACCGCTCATGGAATGGGAATCCCTTCCAATGCCACGATGCTTTACGGTCATATGGAAACGTATGCCCACAGAATTCACCACCTGGAGACCTTGCGCAGCATTCAGGATGAAACCGGAGGATTCAATACCTTCATACCGTTGAAATTCCGGAATAAAGACAATGCCATGTCCCATATCAGGGAGGTCACGATGGTGGAGGATCTCAGAAACTATGCTATTTCACGGATTTACCTGGATAATTTCCCGCACATCAAAGCGTATTGGCCCATGATCGGCAGGTCAACCGCCCAGCTCGCCCTTTCCTTTGGGGTGGATGATGTGGATGGAACCATTGATGACTCAACCCGGATTTATACCATGGCCGGTTCTGAAGAACAAAGTCCCACCATGAGTACGGAAGAACTGGTGCAGCTCATCAGGCAGGCTGGTCGCCAGCCGGTGGAACGCGATACCCTTTACCGGGTGATCAAAGACCACGGTGTGGAATCAGGTCCGCTGGCTTCGTAGTTCCAGCATTATCCCTTCGTTTCCGGGAATGGCCTCATGCACTTTCATCAGTTCAACCTGATCGTGGCGCTGGCTGCTGCTATAAGCATAGTCGTAGCACAGTCTTACCTGGCGATGTCCATCCTCATAGATGCCGGTGCAATGATCGAAGGAGAAGCCGCTGCGTGACAGGAATTCCCGTGTGATCAGTGCCATGCCTTCCTCCAGGATGGAGGATAAGATCTGGCGGTTTCGGGCCAGGATCCGGTTGACCTGTCTGATCTCAGCCCTGTTTGTCGCATAACGTTTGTTGTTGTACCCATTCCGGCATGCATCATCGCAAAACCGTTTATCGCTGCGCCCGGTAATCGGTAGATGACATTGCTGACAGTTTCGTTGCATCTTTTTTTGAGACAAAAGACGGACAATCTTTTTGCCCGGAGAGATAAAGATCTGCATGAAATCACCTGGGTAAGAGAAGTTGAAAAATATGACATCCGGTTTTAGTCGTATTTAAATATTTATATACCGACTTCAGCCAATTCCCTTTCCGTTGTTTGCCCTGTTGTTTCACTCCGGCGTGGTCCGGCAAAATAAAATCAGATGTTATGAATCATTTAAAGAACAGGGTCCAGTTGATCGGTAATCTCGGTCAGGATCCGGAAATGAAGGAATTGGACAAAGGCAAGAAAGTGGCCAAGTTCTCATTGGCAACTTCGGAAACGTTCAGGGACGACTCAGGTAACAAGGTCACCGATACCCAGTGGCATCAGGTGGTCGCATTCGGAAAAACCGCCGATATTATCGGGAAGTACCTGCACAAAGGAAGTGAAGTAGCGGTGGAGGGGAAGCTCAAGTACAGGACATATGACGACAAAGAAGGGGTGACCAGGTACGTCACTGAAATATACGTGAACGATCTGATGATGCTTCGGGGAAATCAAAAATAGGATCGGGCCGGCGGGGTTTTGCGGGATGGGTTGCCCTGCCGGCTTTTTCTATTGCTCATCAGGTATCTGACCTACATACCTGCGCCATTTCTCCAGAACTGTTTCCATGTCTTCCGGCAAGGTGCTGTCAAAAAACATTTGTTTCCCGGTACGTGGATGGGTAAATCCAAGTGAGCGTGCATGAAGGGCATGCCTGGGAATAATGCCAAAACAATTTTCTATGAACTGTTTGTATTTGGTGAAGGTGGTGCCTTTGAGAATTTTATTGCCTCCGTAGGAATCGTCGTTGAATAACGGGTGACCGGTATACTGCATATGCACCCTGATCTGATGTGTACGACCGGTCTCCAGTTTGCACTCAACCAATGTCACGTAGCGGAATCTTTCCAGTAACTTGTAATGGGTTACAGCATGTTTTCCCTGGTCTCCTTCCGGAAACACGGTGATGATCTTCCGGTCCTTTATGCTTCGGCCCAGGTGGCCTGTAATGGTTCCGGTTTCTTCTTCAAAATCTCCCCATACCAATGCGGTGTAGGTTCGCTCAATCGTCCGGTCGAAAAATTGTTTCGCCAGTTTTACCATGGCCATCTCGTTCTTTGCGATGACCATCAATCCGGTGGTGTTCTTGTCCAGCCTGTGTACGAGCCCCGGACGGGATTCAAATTCATTGATGGAAGGAAGACTCAGGTGTTGAAAATGATAGACCAGGGCATTAACCAATGTTCCGGTATAGTTTCCGTGTCCCGGATGTACAACCAGCCCGGCGGGTTTGTTGATCACCACTACATCTTCATCCTCATATACAATGTCCAGCGGAATGTTTTCAGGGTGAATTTCTTTATCCCTCGGAGGATGTGCCAGTACGATGGTCACCGTTTCTCCGGGTTTTACCTTGTAGTTTGATTTGACTGCAACACCGTTTACAAGAATGTTCCCGGCACTGGCTGCATTCTGGATCTTGCTCCGACTGGTGTTCTCCAACCGGTTGATCAGGTACTTGTCGATACGCAGGAAGTCCTGTCCTTTATCTACAATAAAACGGTGGTGTTCGAAGAACTCCTGTTCGTCCTGATCTTCTATTTCGTCATCGTGGTTGTTCAAGGCTGAGGCTATTCGGATTTAATAAATTTCCGTATAGTCACACCGGAGCTGCGATTGTTTTCGCTGAAACTGACCATGTACAATCCGGCTGGAAGTGTGCTGACATCCATAGTGCCGTTTTCGGTTACACCTACCAAAACGCGTTTCCCGGTCATGTCCATCACTTCAAAGTTGAGTAGGTCGGAAATACCCTGTTTGTATCTGACGTGAAGAACAGTAAGTGCAGGGTTCGGATAGATTTCAATATCATTGTTCATCACCGGCACTTCCGGAACGGCATTGGGCATAACAAGCGAGTCTCCGAATACGGGTCGTATCATCCAGCTGCCTTTGAGTTGTGAATTCTGCCAGTTGCCGGTTGTGTTAAAGAACATCCGGTCGTTTGAAATGATGTTGCGATCCAGGCCCAGATTCAGCAGATCCGGGGTAACCTGCACCCAACCGATATAAAAGGAACCTGACAGTGAGATAGCTGAGTCAAGTACATAGGTATGAAACTTGTTCAGGCTATCCGTATAGGTAGGTCTCAGGCCGATCTGCTGGTACAATATATTGCCGGGTGTTCCGCCTCCTGCCCAAACGGTCAGCTTGAATGAATGCCCTGTTGTACTGCTGACCATCTGATTGAAATACATCTGAACAGCCCTGAGGGTATCGGTGGTTGCCATATCAAAGCGGTAGGCGATCTTACCGTTGGCAACACTCAGTCCATATCCGTTCTCAACGGTTCCGTCATCATAGGCATAGTAATTATAGAATCGTTGTATGGCAGAGATGGTATCGTTGTTTTTGTTGAGATCATTCGTGAACTTCTTGTACGCGGTGACCCTGAATTCCGCACTGTCCATTCCGTTATCCGGAAATGTAAATCCCACCGGTACGCGATAGCTGAACTCCGTCATGCCGTTTTGGTTATTGGCAGAGGTAGGGAAGGTATGTACTAAAGTACCGGACTCATCCTGCACATAAGCTCCGTTGTCCACCAGTTGTAGGCCGGGATAATGATTGTATTGCACGACACTCATGCTATCGGTCATGTTGCCTGTTGCATCAAGGAGGTAGTGTGGCCAGGGCATAGCGGTGAAATTCCTGATCAGTGAAGGGATGGGCTTGGTAAAGGCCACATCTTCTTCAATGGTATCACCTGCGCTCTTGGGAATGTAAAGTCTTACATAGTCCAGGTGCCAGTGATCTATATTACCGGAAAGCGTTGCATAGTTGCGGAACCGGAATCTGAAACCCCTCTTAAAGTATGCGGTGTCCTTTACAGGTATGATCACTTTTGTGAACCAGGTGATGTTGGTGTCATTTCCTGCTTTGTTCCATATGCTATGCCATCCGAGTGCCGGGGTATAGAATTGCAGGATCAGGGAATCTTCTTCTTCGGGTGCATTACCCCGCCCCTGGGGTTGGTAGTAAAAACTGAACAGTGCCGAATCACCTACATTTTTCAGGGTATCCATGGCTAACGGCAGGGATGTGAGTGTATCTGCGCTGCCCTGGGTGGTATTGGAAAAGTCATAAGGTGTTCCGTCTGCTTTCAACCCGTCGAACGTGGCGACACCATATGTAACAGGATTATATCCGTACCCATTGTTTATGAATACCGAACGTCCTTCCCAACGGTCAGTGGAAGGGTATACATCTTCCTGTGAGAAATCATCCCTGAACGGTAACGACAGGGTGTCACCCGCGCCGGCGATGCGATTTGACAGGTGTTGATCCTGTTTCTGTAAATGGCGTAAGGTTGGATTCACAGTCAGATCCATCAGCACTTCCTGGGCCTGGACCCTGAGGATTCCGATGAACAGGAACGTGATTATGACGGAGACTTTCATCGTATCGAGTCTTTGGATGCGGAAAGTGAATCCGGTGAGTTGAGTGATGCTTCACGCATCCGTCCTTCTTTATTGGTAATGTATATATCCACCGTGGACCCTTTGAAAAGCACCGGGTCCGGATTTGGACGAGGTTGTTGGTCGTAAACCCTGGCGTTGAGGGTGTCGGTCAATTCGTTGCCCGGGTCAGCCACGGTGGCACCCAGTGAGAGTTCTGCCCTTTCCAATGCTTGTTTTGCTTCCTGTATGGTTAAGCCGTACAGTCCGGGAATCCCTGTTTTTTCCGTAGAAAGTCCGGCGCCAACGACCAGCGTAATGCGGCTGCCTTTGCTGATAGATTGTCCGCCTTTGATTTCCTGGCCTTTGTATAGCTGTTTAAGAACGGCATCTTTTTCTATGCTGGGGATGTAGCGGATGGAGTCAATGTTCAGGTCGTAAGACGCCAATACAGAACGGGCCTGCCGCAATGTTCTTGAAGTTAACTCCGGCATCCTGATGCGTTCGGATAAGACTGCACTTACGGTCAGGTAGATTTTTCGGTTTTGTTTCACGCGCGAATCTGCAGGTGGGTTCTGCTCCAGAACCACCCCTTTTTTTGCTTTTATGTCGTAAACCGAATCCACAATTTCAAACCTAACATCTTTATCCGCAATAAATTGTTCAAGTTCTTTAATCTTTAAGCCTTTAAAATCAGGTACCGCAACAGAAGTATCGTGGTAGGTAAAAGCATCGAGCCAGTTAAGGGTGACCCATGCGATCACCGCTACCGTAACCAATATCAGGGTCAGGTTGATAAAAAAAGACCTGGATCTAAGGAAGCGGAATATTTTCATGTCAACGATGAGGGCTTTTGTCAAGGGTACGGCTTTCGGAAAATTCCATAATCCTGTCTATGAATTCAAAGGGTTTGTATCCGTTGATGGCGGATTGATGAAAGATGCATGTGGCAGGTGTCATGCCAGGTAAGGAGTTGACCTCGATAAAGATCACATCCACCTTACCGTCCGCATAAATTCTGACAAAGGCATCGATCCTTGCGTATCCCTGGATGTTGAGCAATCGTGCCGCCTGTTCGAACGTATCTTTCACTTTGGTTGAAATCCGCACACGCTCTTTATCATCTCTGGCATATCGTGCCGGTGTGATGTTCTGACCTTCGCCTGCCAGGAATTTTTCTTCCAGTGATAAGACATCTCCTTCGGTAAGCGCTTCCGAAGCTTCGAAAACTTCATAACGGATCGTGCCATCCTTCTCCAGATGTGTCAGCATGCCCCCGGTGATTTCCAGAAAATGTGAAGCACCTTCTTTGCTGATCAGGCTTTCTAGCAGGAACGTTTTTTTAGCTGTAAACTCCGTATTGGGTTTGATGCCCAGGATCTGCGCATCATCGGGATCGATCTCATTATTTCCGCGGTAAAATGTGCGGGCGTATGCTTCCAGTTGTTTCCGGTTTTTGATCTTGCAAACAGCAGAACTGCATCCGTCGTCCACTGGTTTGGCGATCAGCGGATAAGAAAACTGTTTCTCTATCTCTTTGATGAGGTCGTCATGCTTTGTTGACCAGTTTTCCTGGTGGATCAGCATGTGATCGGCGACAAGAAAACCATTTTCGCGCAGCAGTTCGTTGGTGGCAAATTTGTCTATCGTGATCTCCGAACTGTGCTGATCAGATCCGTTGTACGGCAGTCCTACGGCTTCCAGTCTGGTTTGGATGGCACCATCTTCGCCCGGTCTTCCATGCAGTGCGATGAATACTTCGTCAACCTCATTCCCGAGTTCTTCAAAGGAGATTTTCCTTGGTTCGAAATGGAAGGCATGATGTGTGAACTTTTTGGTGATGGGCTCCGCCAGGCCAATGATCTCTCTGGTGACTTCATGCATATGGAAGTTCTCCGCCTTGTCACGGATATCGTCTGCATTGTCTTTCAGTAGTATGTTCACCGGGATCTGATACAGTTCATAATGTTCGTCCGAACCGGTCAGAAATATGGGGATGGGAAAATACTTTGCAGAGGATGCCAATTTCTCGTAAACATTTCTTCCGCTTTCCACCGAGATATGTCTCTCCGAAGAGTATCCGCCGAGAATCACAGCTATTCGTTTCTTCCCGTCTTCGGCTTTCTTTTCTTTTTCCAGCAGCTGATCAAGTCGGTCAAGTATTGTTTCCAGTCCCGCGGTAAGGGCGAATGTTTTCTTTCTTTGAACGAAGGAAGTCCGAATGATGTAGGTGAGAAACTGGGAAGGATTCAGTCCGATCTCCGCTGCCTGGTGGAAGAAGAATGAGGACGGCATCATCCCGGACGTGGTATTCGGGTCGTTGAGGAAGATATCGCCTGCTTCCGTGATAAATCCGTCGATGCGCGCATACACATCAAACATAAAGGACGTGAAGAGTGATTCACATTCTTTACGTATCCGGTTGATGTCTGTGATCGGCAGGTCAATCGGTGTGATCTTTCTCGATAATCCCGGAAGGTACTTGGACCGGTAATCAAACAGGTCAACCTTTTTCTTTATTTCAGTGGGAGGAAGTGCCAGTGGTTCTCCATTCTCATCCTGAACAACGATGCATGAAAATTCCTTTCCGTTGATAAATGCTTCGATGATCACATCCTGTTCGGTATCGAGGCTCTGGAGAAATACTTCCTGCTTGCTTTCCCGGAAATGCACGGTCAGTTTTTCCAGCAATACTTCGGGGTGATATACGGTCTCCGATGCCATGAGCAGTGGCAGCCCGATGTGTTCCCTGAAATCTGCAAGCGCTCTCACCAGACCTGGTTTGTCGTCCGCAGCATTCCATTGGTCAATGGTGAGCCGGTGGCAGAAGAAACTTTTTTCCAGGGCTTTTCGGAAAACATCGGGATCATCTTCCTTTAATATGGTTACACCAATGGATGATCCCTGTCTGGAAGATTTGATGACCATAGGCAGTCCGACGATGCTTTTGGCCTTTTCAAATATGGCCTTATACGCGCCGGTCTGTAAAGCTTCCTTTCTGTTGATGGTGATAAAGGACGGAGATGCATAGCCTGCGGAGACCATCAGTTTGCGTTGCGCCACCTTATCGATGGCGATTGCGGAAGGCAGGATACCGGAGCCGGTATAGGGAATGCCCTCGTATTCCAATAAACCCTGAATGCGGCCGTCTTCACCGAATGCGCCGTGCAGGCACAGGAAAGCGATATCGATCATTTCAGAAAGCTGGGCGGGGGTTACCGGTTTTCCCAGACTGGCAGTGAGCGGACGTTTTTCTGCGTCTGCGCCCAGGCATTCCGCATAGATCTGGAATGGGTGATCCGAGGGAGGAATCTCCGCAGCCGGCGGATAAAAATCCCGTATACTTCCTTTATAGATGTAGGGCCATTCAAGCAGTGTCCAGCGGTTGAAGCTATCCACAAAAACGGGTACGGCTTCGAACAAAGCTTTGTTGAGGTTGTCATAAACGGTTCGTCCGCCTGCAAACGAAACCTCGCGTTCCCTGGAGCTGCCTCCGAATATGATACCTACCCTGATCTTCATTTTTTAAAATCCGCTTTTTCCGGATTCTTGCAAATTTAAGGAAATAATGATGCGTACCCCGAAGTCAGTTCATCGCAGGATCAGGTGATCTCGTACAGGAATCTGATGAGTTCTGCAGTGGCCATCGCCCGGTGGCTGATCTGGTTTTTGGTTTCCATGGACATACCGGCGAATGTGGCGGTATATCCTTCCGGAATAAAAATGGGGTCGTAGCCAAATCCTTTTTCTCCGGTTCGTTCGGTGGTAATATGGCCATCAACATGTCCTTCGAACAGCATTTCGCTGCCATCCAGGATCAGGGCAATCACGGTTCTGAATCTGGCCTTGCGATTGTCTTTGCCCTCCATCTCCGCCAATACCTTGGTCATATTATCTTCTGCCGAACAGTGTTCCCCGGCATATCTGGCGGAGTACACACCGGGGCGCCCGTCCAGCGCCTCAATCTCCAGTCCGGTATCATCGGCAAAGCACGTGACATTGAACTTGGTGGCTACATATGCGGCCTTTTCCAGTGCGTTTTCTTCCAGGGTCTCATGGGTCTCGGGAAGTTCATCTGAGCAACCGATGTCTTTCAGGCTCAGGATACGGAAATGTTTACCCACCTTGTTCCGTATCTCTTCCAGTTTATGGGCGTTGTTTGTGGCAAAAACGATATCCATGATTAAAGGTTAAAAGTTTGAGATTAAAAGTTTAAAGTTTAAAGTTTAAAGTTGGTGCAACTTTAAGCCTTAAACCTTGAACCATCAACTATCTCTTCATGAAATGTTTGTTGAGGGTCTGGTCTTCATATAATACACGGCAGGTATAGAAACCTTTGGAGTAGCCATGCATATCCAGTTCGAAACGGTTTAGCCCTTTGGAAGCCTGGGCGGTGGTGTACACTTCCAGGACGCGCCCGTCGGGGAAGATCAGTTCAATTTTTACCGCACCATCGTCGGGAAGAATGAAGTCTACGTGGATATTGTCATCCGCAGGATTCGGATAGGGATTTACCATGACGAATTCCTGCACCAGTGCCTCGCACATCACATTGTTGTCAGGCACATCATCTTCTTCCTGGTTGGGGCGTTGTGCCTCAGCACAGATATAATTGATTCCGGAAGCAGGAATTTCGATAGAGGCATTGAAACTGTATGTTGTGCTTTGTCCGGTAAGCAGTTGTCCGGTCCAGACCTCACGGATGGAGTGGCCGTTCTCGGTTCGCATGACCAGGTCGATAGAATTTACTTCACGGCTACCAAAGTTGATCAGGTCGATGGTCGCAGATGCGAAGTTATTTTGCTGTGTGATCCGTACATCGGTGATGGCGATATCCAGACTCGGTGTCATCACTTTGATCTTTTGGTAGGATGTATCAGGGCATCCGTATGGGCTCCTGGCAATGAGTTGTATGGTATATTCACCAATACCGGTATAGGTATGGGTCGGGTCGGAAGCATTGCTGGTTCCACCGTCACCGAATTCCCATTCATACTGGTCGCCGCCTGAGGTGGTATTGGTAAAATTAACGGCAAGCGGTGGTGCACCATAAGACGGATTGAACGTGAAATCCGGTGCCGGTCCACCATGCAGGGTGATGGGTTGGGTCACCGAATTTGTACAGCCATAGTTGGAAGCCACCGTGAGCAGGACATTGTAGGATGCTTCCTGAGCAATGGTGAATGTAGGATCCGGCACGGTATCCGTATAGGCTCCGGCAACCACCCATGACCAGCTGGTGATGGTGTCCTGGTTTACATAACTGGAGTCATGCAAAGTAAAGGGCATTCCTGCGCAAAAATCTGTACCTGTAAAGGTGGCCGTAGGTATTTCGTGGATGGTTACCATATGTATCAGGGTATCTTCACATCCACTGTTGGCTTTTACAATCAACCTTACCGGATAGGTGCCTGCGCTGTCGTACAGGTATACCGGGTTTGCTCCTGTACTTCCCGGCTTGCCGTCGCCGAAGTCCCAGGTGCGTCCCGTGGTGGTCCATGGGAAGGGGATAACGGAAATGTCCGCAAACCGGATGACATCACCGTCACACACTTCTTCATATTCAAAAACAGCCTGTGGTGCGGGTTTAACAACCACATTCCGGTAGGTACTATCCTTACACCCGTTTGTGGTAATGGCGGTTAGCGTTACGCGATATACGGTATCATCCGGGAATGCGTGTAACGGTTCCTGCTGGTTGGAAGTTTGCCCGTCTCCGAAGTCCCAGCTCCAGGCATTCAGCGGATCGTTGGCATGAAGGGAAAAGGAGTTGTTTACAAAATTCGCAGGGCTGTTGTAACAAGCTACAAGTGCATCGAATGAGGCTGCCGGTAGCGGGAACACAGTGACATTGCTGGTATAACTTCCATAACATCCCACGCCGGTATAAACTTCCAGTGTAACAGAATAGTCGCCGGTATCTGCATACTGATAGGTTGGGTTCCTACTGTTGCTTGTGGATCCGTTTCCGAAATCCCAGTTATAGATGGCGATGTTGTCCGGCAATTGCACACTCGACTGATCCGTGAAGGAAATGCTGTCTCCGATACACGGAATTGTTGAACTGAAGTAAGTGAATGGAGCCTTACCAATGATGGATACCACCGTAATGGTGTCGCGGATCGAACAACCACGGTTGTCCCAGGCTTGCATCCAGTAGGTACCGGCGGTATCTACCACAAAGGATGAAGAGGTGGAACCGTCATGCCACAAATAGCTTACTGCTGAAGTATCTCCCTCAAGCAGCATCACCGCATTGCCTGAACAAAGACTCGTGTCTCCACCCAGCGTAGCGACATATACAAAAGAATCTACATCGAGTGTGATTGAATCCAGCAGCATACATCCCAGGGAATCCCCGATTGTCACAGCGTATGTTCCTTCGTCGTAAATGGTCAGATTCGTGGTGGTATCCCCGGTACTCCAGGTATAGGGATATTGCGGATCAATATTGAGATCCCATATGACGCTGTCTCTTCCGCAGAACCATGAAACAGATGGTTTGCTGTATGAGGGATACTCAACGGTGATCGTATCCCTGGACACATGACCATAAGCACTTTCGACTTCCACCCAATATGTACCGGAATGGTTGGTGGAAATAGTGGAAGTGGTATCGCCGGTATTCCACAGGTAAGAAACATAATTCGATCCTGCATCCAGCGTGGTGTCGCAAAATCCGTATGGGATGTGTACATCCGGACCTAATGTCACATCCGGGATAACCGTGGATGGGAAATATCTGCCCCGAAGGTAATTTTCTACCTGGTATCGTTCTTCTTCACTGAGAGAACGGTTGTACATGATGATTTCGGCGATCTCTCCGTTGAAGTTCTCCCCACCGGAATTGTATCTGGCTATGGTGTACCCATTGTCTGTATGGGTGGTGGTGGTGCTATTATTTGTGCCTGCGCTGATGCCGTTCTGGAAGAAGTTGGTTTTGGGCACCGAGTCCTTGGCATTGATCAGTGAGATGATGTTGAAGTCTGTTGTATTGACCGTACTCGTAAAGTTGGCCGTGGTACTTCCGCCATTCGGCCAGAAGCCGTATTTCTGAGATGTGCTGGTGGATACACTGAAATGTTTGAGCGTTCCTGCCGGTGCGTTCTGGAATATCCAGTTGTACGATTTGTGTGCATTCACCCTTGCTACCACAAAGAAGGAATAGTTGGTCATGGTTCCCATCGCTCCGGTTCCGTTGAGGTAGTCATTGTTGCCGTCGAAGATGATGGAAGGTTTGTTATTGATGGCAGCCAGGGATGGGTTGTATAAAGGGCGGTTGATGTTTGCGGACTGTGTCGCGTTGTAGCTGTTGCCACTCTTGTCAAACAACGTGATGAGGGTGTCGTTGTCCAGTTGCACGGAATCAGACCGTAACCATAAGGTCAATCCTGAGATCAGATTCGGGGCGATGATAGAAAAGGACCCTGTTGAAGACCAGTTGGAGTAGGTAACACCATCAAAATATCTTACCCGCCAATAGTACTGACCGGCCGTGTATGTTCCCAGGTACTGCGGAGCATTTAACGTATCCTGATCGTAAATGGGTGTGGTGAATGTGGGCTGTTTGGCAACTTGAAGATGGTACTGTGAGAAACAAGGACTGGTTTGCCAGGAGAATGAAACGTCCCCTGTACCGGTGTATCCGAATGAAGGACTGATAAGATCAGGTGCTATCGTAGTCAGATCAGTGATGTTAAGGTTCTCGGTGATTGAATCGGTGCACCCCAAAGCTGTATTCAGGACCAGTAACAGATTGAAGTCGCCTGGTGCGTTATAAACGTTTATGGTATCCTGTCCGGTTGCCATGTTTCCATCCCCGAAGTTCCAGTTCCATGAGGATGGCGTGTCCAGAGAATCAAGTGATGCAAATGCATGGAATGGGGCATCAGCACCCATACAGAAATTATCATAGGTAATGGAATCAATCACTGGCGCGTTTGCGATGATCACAGCCAGGTTTGAAATGTCGGAACAGCCGGAATCTGTTGTGACGGTCAGACTGGTATTGAAAATACCTCCGGAACCATAAGTATGGGAAGGTGACGGCAAGGCACTCGAAGAGCCATCTCCGAAGCTCCATTGCCAGGATATGATATTGCTTGCATCCGTTGGCGCTGAAAGATCCGAAAAGGTTGTATTCATGCCAAGACAAACCGTGTCTGAAACATACGAGGCGTTTGGCGCTGAACCGGATACATTCACAACAAGGGTGTCGGAAGCTATACACCCGATGGCATCCGTCACATCTACCCAGTACGTTGCGGGAAGGGTAATGTTGATGGTATCATTCGTGCCGCCTGTAGACCATAGGTATGATGTTACAAGCGAATCACCTGAAGTCAGGGCGATATAATTCCCGCTGCACAGCGTGGTATCTGCTCCGAGACTTACAAACGCCGCAAAGGAATCTACAGAAAAAGTGAGGGTGTCTGTTGTGATAGAACAACCCAGGGAATCGGTAATGTCTGCATAGAATGTACCCGGACCGGTAATAACAATGGAAGCTTCGGTACTGCCATTGCTCCATGCGTAAGTGTAGTCGGGTCCCATGGATGTATTCCATACCACCGAGTCTCCCAGACAGAATGTGGTGGATGCCGGTTGAACAGGTGCCGGATAGGTAACCGCAATTGTGTCATAAGACATATGGTTGTAAAGATCATTTGTCCTTACCCAATAGGTTCCAGCATTGCTTACATCTATTGATTGGGTGGTGTCGCCGGTGCTCCAGAGGTAGGAAACATACCCTGTTCCCGCATCCAGGGTGGTATCGCAAAAACCATACGGAAGATCAATGTCCGGTCCGAGCGTTACATCCGGGATCAGGGTGGAAGGGAAGTACCTGTCGCGAAGGTAGTTCTCCACCACATACCGTTCGTCAGGGGAAAGGTTCCTGTTGTAGATGATGATCTCAGCGATCTCTCCGTTGAAGAAATCGGAACCTGCACTGTAACCGGAAATCGTGTAGCCGTCATTCGCGTGGGTGTTTGTCGCAAAAGTTCCGGTTCCTTCCGCAATTCCGTTCTTGAAGAACCTGGATATGGGTACCGAATCATTGCTGTTGATGACAGATACAATGTTGAAATTGGTGGTACCTACCGTATTGGTGAAGTTGGTGAGAGGCCCTCCACCTGCCGGCCAGAAGCTGAACTTTTGGTTGCTGCCGGCAGCCAGACTGAAGTTCTTGTTGGTTCCTGCCGGTGCATTCTGGAAGATCCAGTTGTATTGTTTGTGAGTATTGATCCGGGTCACGATGAAAAAGGAATATTTGGTCATGGATCCCATAGTGCCGGTACCTGCCAGGAAATCATTGCTTCCGTCAAAAATGATGGATGGTTTGTTGTTGATCAATGCCCGCGATGGGTTGTATTTAGGACGATTCCCTGCGGCTACCTGCGTTGCATTGTAATTGTTGCCGCTTCTGTCGAATACCGAAATGACCGTGTCGTTTGAAAGTTGTACAGAATCGGAACGTAGCCACAATGTCAATCCGGCAATCAGGTCAGGAGCTATGATGGAAAACGTACTCGTAGACCAATTCGAATAATTGACCCCATCATAGTACCGCACCCGCCAGTAGTACTGTCCCGCTGTGAATGTGGACGCATGATCAGGTGAGGTCAAATTGTTATCGTCGAATATGGTTGTTGCAAAGGTGGGGTCGGTGCTGATTTGTAAATGGTACAGTGAAAAACACGGACTGACTTCCCATGAGAAGTTCACATCACCGGTTCCGCTGTATGCATACGGAGGAGAAATAAGACCAGGAGCAACGGTTGTCAGATCCGTCACCGTAAGGCTTTCGACAATCGTATCTGTGCAACCCAGGGAAGTGTTGAGTACAAGGGCCACGTCAAAGTCTCCCGGTGCTGTATAGGTATGAACAGTATCCTTCTGAGTGGCTGTTTTGCCATCCCCAAAGTCCCAAATCCATTCAAGGTCCGTGTCGATGGAATCCAATGTGGCAAAGCCGGAAAAAGGCGCCACCGCATCAAGACAGAAATTGTCGAATGTGATGGAGTCAATAACGGGAGCTTTTGCCATGACCACGGCCAGTGAATAGATGTCTGAACAACCGGAGTCTGTTGTGATTGTAAGCGTGGTGTTGAAAGTGCCGGTGGACGCATAGGTATGCGTTGGTGAAGCGGCACCACTCGTACTACCGTCATCGAAATCCCAATTCCAAACCGCAATGTTACTGGCATCGGTGGGTACGGAAAGGTCATTGAATGTGGTGGTCATGCCAAGACAAACCGTGTCGGCGGTATACATGGCTGCAGGTGCTGACCCCGATACGTTTACCACGATGGTATCGGAGGTAATACATCCTAATGCATCCGATACATTCACCCAATAGGTGCCCGTATTGTTCACAACGATGGTGTCGTTGGTGCTGCCGGTTGACCACGAATATGAAGTTACGGGACCATCCCCGGACACCAATTCCACATAGTTGCCGCTGCACATTGTCGTGTCTGCACCGAGACTTACAAATGCAGCAAAGGAGTCAACAGAAAAGGTCAGCGTATCCGTTGTGATGCTACACGCAAGTGAGTCGGTAATGTCCGCATAATAAATCCCGGCGGTGGTAATATCCAGGATTTCATCGGTTGCGCCGTTACTCCAGGCATAGGTATAACCGGATCCGAGTGAGGTATTCCATTGGACGGTATCACCCAGGCAGAAAGTCAGTAAGGCGGGATTACCCGGTGAAGGGAAGGAAACATTAATTGTATCGGAAGATTCGTGGCTGTAAGTATCGCTGGTACGCACCCAATACGTGGCGGGTTTGTTTACCTGAATTGATTGCGTGGTCTCGCCGGTACTCCAAAGGTATGAGGTGTATCCGGCACCAGCATCCAGGGTGGTGTCGCAAAAGCCATAGGGAACATTGATGTTAGGCCCCAGAGCCACATCAGGGATTAATGTGGAAGGGAAGTAACGGTCGCGTAAGTAGTTTTCTACAAGATAGCGTTCTTCGGACGATAACTTGCGGTTATACATGATGATCTCGGCGATTTCCCCATTGAAGAAATCCGACCCTGCACTGTAACCGGAGATGGTGTATCCATTATTGGCATGCGTGTTCGTAGCAATGGTGCCGGTTCCCGCCGCAACACCATTGCGGAAGAACCGCGCAATAGGCACTGAATCGTTGCTGTTCAGAATGGTGACGATGTTGAAATCTGTGGTGTTAACCGTGTTGTTGAAGTTGGTAAAGGATCCGCCACCCGCAGACCAGAAGCTGAATTTTTGCGTGCTACCGGCAGCCAGACTAAAGTTCTTGTTGGTTCCGGGCGGTGCATTCTGGAAGATCCAGTTGTACTGTTTGTGAGCATTAATCCGGGTCACGATGAAAAAGGAATAATTGGTCAGGTTTCCCATCGCTCCGGTACCGGCCAGAAAATCATTGCTTCCGTCAAAAATGATGGATGGCTTGTTGTTGATGGCAGCCTGAGAAGGATTGTATTTTGGACGTTTGGTATCTACGGACTGGGTGGCGCCATAATTATTACCGCTTCTGTCAAACAGCGAAATGACCGTATCATTGGTCAGTTGCACGGAATCGGATCGCAGCCAGAGCTGAAGTCCGGAGATGATGTTCGGAGCGATGATGGAGAACCTATTAACAGATGACCAGTTGGAATAGGTTACCCCGTCGTAGAAACGTACCCGCCAGTAATATTGTCCCGCCGTATAGCTTCCGGCATAGTCCGGTGATGATAGCGTGTCGCTGTCGAAGATGATTGTGGCAAAAGTAACGTCCGTGCTGATCTGAAGATGATATAACGACAAACACGGACTGGTCTGCCAGGAAAATGCCACGTCACCTGTACCGGTATACCCATATGCCGGTGTGATCAGGTTAGGTGACATAGCAGAAAGATCGGGAACGCTGATCAACTGCTGAAGTGAATCCGTACAACCCAGACGGGTATTTAAAACCAGTAAAAGATTAAAATCACCCGGGGTGGCATAAGTGTTCACGGTATCTGCGGCGGAACCCGTGTTGCCATCCCCGAAATTCCAATTCCAGTATGAAACGGTATCCAATGCATCATGGATGCCGAATGCAGAAAAGGGGGCTTCCGAACCCAGACAGAAATTATCAAATGTGATTGAATCGATGGTGGGCGCTTGCGCAAGTTTCACCGTCAGCGATGCGATGTCTGAACACCCCGAATCCGTCGTCACCGTCAGTGTTGTGTTAAAACTACCGGTGGTGCCATAGGTATGTGTTGGTGATGGAGCAGCACTGGTACTGCCGTCCCCGAAATCCCAAAGCCACGTAATGATGTTGCTTGCATCTGTTGGTGCTGAAAGGTCGGCGAATGTGGTATTCATACCCAGGCAAACCGTGTCGGCTGTGTATGCCGCTGATGGTGCTGAACCGGATACGTTCACAACAATGGTGTCCGATGCCGTGCAACCGAACGCATCCGTAACATCCACCCAATATGTTCCGGTCGTGTTGACCACAATGGTGTCATTGGTTCCGCCGGTGGACCACAGGTAACTGGTCACCATGCCATCGCCGGAAACCAGTTGGATGAAGTTTCCGCTGCAAAAGGATGTGTCAGCACCCAGACTGATGAAGGAAGCGAATGAGTCTACTGTGAAAGTCAGGGTATCCGTGGTGATGGAGCACGTCAATGAATCGGTAATGTCCGCATAGTATATTCCTGGCGTAGTAACTTCCAGGATTTCATTTGTTGACCCATCACTCCAGGCATAGGTATAATCAGCACCCAAAGAGGTATTCCACAAAAGGGTATCTCCCAAACAGATCAGATTGAATGCTGGATTGACAAGGGAAGGATAAGATAGATTAATGGAATCCGATGAAGTATGACCGTATGAATCGGTGGCGGAAACGGAATAGGTGCCCGGTGTATTCAATGTGACTGACTGCGTCGTCTCTCCGGTACTCCAGAGGTAAGTGCTATAACCTGCACCTGCGTCAACAACGGTGTCGCAAAAGCCATAGGGAACATTGATGTCCGGGCCAAGCGCCACATCAGGTATCACAGTAGACGGGAAGTACCGGTCGCGAAGGTAGTTCTCTACCGTGAACCGCTCCTCCCCCGTCAGCGCGCGGTTGTACACGATGATCTCATCAATCTCCCCTTTGAAAAAATCGGATCCGGCACTGTATCCGGAGATGGTATACCCGTTGTTTGAATGGGTATTAGTCGCTGAGGTATTCGTGCCGTCCGCCACACCGTTCAGAAAAAACCGCGTGATTGGGACAGAATCGTTCACATTGATCAGGGTTACAATGTTGAAGTCAGTCGTGTTAACTGTGCTGTTGAAGTTCCTGATGGTACTTCCGCCAACCGGCCAGAAGTTGAACTTTTGTCCACTTGAGGCAGCCAGACTGAAGTGCTTGTTTGTTCCGGGCGGTGCATTCTGGAAAATCCAGTTGTACTGTTTATGCTGATTGATACGGGTGACGATAAAGAAAGAATACCGCGTCAGGTTTCCCATGGCACCCGTACCCGCCAGGAAGTCGTTGGTGCCGTCAAAAACGATGGAAGGGTGGTTGTTGATGGCAGCCTGAACCGCAGTGTACTTCGGCTTGTTGGCATCCGTGGATTGAGAAGCATGGTAATTGTTACCACTTCTGTCATAAAAAGTTAAAACGGTGTCATTGGCAAGTAATGTCGAATCCGATCGCAGCCAAAGGGTCAGACCTGAAAGGGTGGACGGGTCATCCACCTGAGCCCAAGCCGGGAGGTTGAATAGCCAAAAAGAAAACAGGAATATGGCTCTAAGTAACTTCAAATCAATAAAATAATAATTTATCTGGTCGGATACACCCTGCCTTACCTCACTTCCCACTGCGAAATAACCATTTTGTACGGTGAATATAGCTATAAGTTGCCTGTTTTTTTACCCGCTTCTTATTGATAACAAGGGTGATCAGGCTATAGCCTTCCGGGATGCGCGGATTCTGTTAACTTTGAACCAGCATTAAGCGTCTCATGCAAACGACGTCAGATCTCAGAAAATACCATTGGCGGGAAATGATCTCCCCCCGCACCGGGCTTTGGAACCTGGAGCTTGGGGAGGTATGGCGATACCGTGATCTGGTCATGCTCTTCGTGTACCGTGATTTTGTCACGTTCTATAAACAGACGATCCTCGGCCCGGTATGGTTCGTGATTCAACCCGTCCTCAGTACGGTGTTGTACATGTTCATCTTTGGCAGGGTAGCAGGTTTGTCCACTGATGGGATTCCTCAGGTCCTGTTCTACCTGTCGGGCGTCACCGCCTGGAATTATTTTGCGGAATGTGTTCAGAAGACTTCCAACACCTTTACTTTGAATGCAAACATGTTCGGTAAAGTTTATTTCCCGCGCCTGATCGTTCCTGTTTCTGTGGTCATATCCAACCTAATGAAACTCGGAATCCAGTTGTTGCTCTTTATCGGGGTGCTCGTATACTATATCATTCAGAAAGATTACCCCGTACCGGTCGCTTCTCTCTGGATGGTGCCCCTTCTGATTTTAATGATGGCTACGCTGGGACTGGGTGCGGGTCTGACCATTTCTTCGCTTACAACACGCTATCGTGATCTGCAGTTTCTGGTACAATTCGGCATTCAGCTGATGATGTTTGTAACCCCGGTGGTATATCCGCTGTCCATGATCCCGGAACAACACCGGTGGTGGCTGTCACTGAATCCGATGACCACCGTGATCGAAGGGTTTCGTTATGCTTTTCTCGGTACCGGTAACCTGGATGCCTTGAGTGTTGGGTATAGTGTCGGAGTAACCATCCTGCTGTTGTTGACAGGACTTGTTGTTTTTCAGAAGGTGGAAAAATCATTCATAGATACGGTATAGTATGCAACCTGTGCTGGCTGTAGAAAATGTATCAAAATTATACCGGCTGGGGCAGATCGGTACCGGCACGTTGTCGCATGACCTGAACCGGTGGTGGGCAAGCCTCCGAGGGAAGGAAGATCCTTATTTGAAGATCGGACAAACCAATGACCGGAGTGCGCAGGGCGGACAGTATGTCTGGGCCCTGGAAGATATTTCTTTTGAGCTGCAGAAAGGTGATGTGCTGGGTGTGATCGGAAGGAACGGCGCCGGTAAATCAACCCTCCTGAAATTACTTTCCAAAGTCACCCGGCCGACCAAAGGGAACATATACCTCAATGGCCGGATCGCCAGTCTCCTGGAAGTGGGCACCGGATTCCATCCCGAACTGACCGGCCGTGAGAATATCTTTCTGAATGGTGCCATCCTTGGAATGAACAAGCGCGAGATACGATCCAAGATCGATGCCATCGTTGATTTTGCAGGAGTGGAACGTTACCTGGATACGCCTGTGAAAAGATACTCTTCCGGCATGTATGTGCGTTTGGCCTTTGCCGTAGCCGCACACCTCGAACCTGAGATACTCATCATCGATGAAGTTCTTGCCGTAGGCGATGCAGAGTTCCAGAAGAAATGCCTGGGAAAGATGAAGGATGTGGCAGAAGAAGGGCGCACGGTTTTGTTCGTCAGTCATAACATGCAGGCCATCAACACCCTTTGCACCAAAGGCGTTCTGCTGGATCAGGGTAGGCTGATCTATCAGGGAAGTGCACATGAGGCGATCCGTGTATATCAGAATGAGATCCATGAGCTGACTTCGTCATGGAAAGGAGAATCCGGAGATGAGAATGCCATGCTCCAGGAGACATGGGTGAAGCCTTTGGGTGAGGACTTTTTTACCGATGTGCCGGTGGAAGTCGGTATGAAATATACGGTGAAGCAACCTGTGAGTAATCTGGTGGTTGGCTTTCACCTGAAATCACAGTTTGATGATATGCTGGCCTATACCTTGTTTGACGATTACCAGGAAAATCCGCCTGACGTGACCCAGCCGGGAACATATGAACGGCGGTTTACCATACCTGCCAATCAACTCGCCAAAGGCAACTATTATGTGCAGTTTGATCTGGGCATTCATGATGTAAAACGAATCTCATTCGGGCACGCCGATGTGGCTTTTTACATGATCAACCGTTCAGCAAAAGGCTGCCGTTTTCCGGTACAGGATATCAAAGGCTATACAAGTTTGTTCCGTCCCGGTTGGTATCAGGATAAAGACAACATATGAAGAAGGCGGTACTCATCCTGGCGGTTGGTGATATAAGGGCCAAGTTCAGTTTTCTGAGAATGTCCCATATCGGACCTTCTCTGATCCCGTTGCACACAAAACCATTGGCTGCACATTGCATTGAGTTTTATGCGGATCATCTGCCTGATGCGACGCTTTATCTCGCAGTGAATGAATCCGAAAAAGATCTGGTGAATACAGAACTTGCACACTATGAAGATAACGTGAAGGTTCTCGGTATCGGTCCGACAGATGGTGTTACTGAGACATTGTCACATTGTCTCAGGCAGGTGGATGCTTGTGATCAGATCATCGTACAGTTGGTGACCACCATTCCTACCATTTGCCCGGATGTGAATGAAGTGCTTGTGGATGACCGGAAGTCATTCAATAAACAGTGGTCTACCTTGTCAGTAGTAAATAACGGGATCAAAGATTTTGGATTTAAGAATGATGATCATCCGGTCGAAGGGTATGCTTTCTCGGGTACGTTCTGTTGCACATTTCCTTCGCTTACATCGGTCATGGAGGACGGAGTGGAAAGACCCGATGATCTCCTGCTGGTGGTTCGTGCACTTCATCGGAAGAATAAAATGAAACCGGTGCTTTGTGAATGGATAGATTGCGGCCATGAAGCAAACTATTACAAGGCCAGACTTAGTAAACTACAGAGCCGCGATTTCAATTATGTAAAGCTTATCCGAAAGGGCGTGCTGGTGAAGTCGTCCTCAAATGAAGAGAAGATCAGGGAAGAAGTGCAGTATCTTCAGTCTGTTCCCGAGGATCTTCAACCGTTTTTTCCAAGGGTCTTCGGTGAAGCCGTGGTGGAAGGCCGGCCTGCTTATCGCATGGAATATTATGGGTATCCGGCGGTATCGGAACTGCAGCTTTACTGGGAGCTGCCTGAGCAACTCTGGGAACGATTCTATGGAACGGTGGCCGAAACACTGAAAGGTTTTCGTTCGGTGCATGATACGCTTGACCCGAAAGATCATCATGACATGTACATCGGGAAGTTGGAGAGACGCACCAATGCTTACCGCGAAAGGTTTGAGAAAGAAGAGGCAGCCCGGATATTTGAAAAGGAATGGCGCATCAA
The DNA here is from genome assembly GCA_020435415.1 of Flavobacteriales bacterium. Taxonomy (NCBI): domain Bacteria; kingdom Pseudomonadati; phylum Bacteroidota; class Flavobacteriia; order Flavobacteriales; species Flavobacteriales bacterium. The sequence continues at coordinate 33,889 of JAGQZQ010000006.1, read as the reverse complement.
CGGAACGTTATGTCAGCCGCTGGAGAAACTGTTGCCTGATCTGGAAAAGGAGATGAAGGTCATTCTTGATGAATCGGAGTCATGCATCATGCATGGCGATTTCTGTTTCGGAAATATGCTCTACGACATCTCCTCTGATATTATCCGTCTCATTGATCCACGCGGTAAATACGGAAACCGGGTCACCATATATGGAGATCAATATTATGATCTGGCCAAACTCTGCCATTCGTCTATAGGACATTATGACTACCTTGTGAACCATCTTTTTCACATGCAGATGAATAAAGATACGTGCGACATCAGATTTAATCTTAGAAAGAATAACGGCCTTCATCAAAGCCTGACATCGCAATTGTTGAATGACCTGGGTGCGAATGAGCGTAAGATGAATATACTCATGGCCCTGCTCTTTCTTTCCATGACACCGTTACACGATGAATCACGTAGCCGGAGTCTGGCAATGTATATGCATGGTTTGTACTTATTAAATACACATATCAAATGAGGATTTGTATCGATCTGGATGGGGTGATTGCGAAACTGAAGACGGCGGATGAGTCCTATGCCGATCTGGAACCGGTGCCAGGTGCTGTGGAAAAGTTGAAGCAACTGAAGGACAACGGGCATTATATCATCATCCATACCGCCAGGCACATGAAAACCTGTGAGGGCAATGTGGGAAAGGTGTTGATGAAACTCGGAAAGATCACCCTGGACTGGCTCGAGAAACACAATGTGCCTTATGATGAGATCTATTTCGGTAAGCCCTGGGCGGAAATATATATTGATGATAATGCCTTGCGGTTTTCTTCCTGGGCTGAGATCAACGGGGATGGAAGCAGCCTTCCGGAATCCCATGAAAAACAAAAAAGCAGGACCACATGAACATGGTGATTCCCATGGCAGGCGCCGGTCAGCGTTTTGTTGATGCCGGCTATGAGATTCCCAAGTACCTCATTCAGGCCAAAGGAAAATCATTGCTTGAGTGGAGTGTGGATTCATTGCCGCTTGACATTTGCAGCCGGCTGATATTCGTGGTGCTTGCCAGTCATGAAAAGGAACATGGTCTGGAAAATTGGCTGAATGATCTGTACGGTAAGTATTGTCCGGTAAGCCTTGTCATGCTTGACGCTCCAACGCGCGGGCAGGCCGAAACGGTGATGAAGGCAAGGGATGTCATCGACCCGTCTGCATCTTTGCTGATCTATAATATTGATACACGGTTTGTTTCCGATACCCTGCAGGAGATGCTGTGCAGGGAAGACAACGACGGTGTTCTGGGGTGTTTTGAAAGCATTGAGCCCAGGTTCAGTTTTGCCAAAACCGATGATCATGGCCGTGTTGTGGAAGTCACGGAGAAGGTGCCCATCAGCACCCATGCACTCACCGGTCTGTATCACTTCAGAAATGCGAACGATTTTTTTCAGGTGGCGTCGGATTCTATTGCTGCCAACGAAACGGTAAAGGGCGAATTCTACGTGGCGCCCATGTATAATGCACTGATCACACAAGGTCGTAACTTCGTGCTGGATCAGGCCCGTCATGTTGATATTCTCGGGACGCCGGAAGAGTTGAATCAATTCCTTGCATCATGAAGGCACTGCTCTCTGCCTTTGCCCGCCTCATCAGGCTGATGTCCCCTGATGATCTCCAGGAAGCATTGCGCATTCTGGTTCATCGCATGGAACGGGTTGGGTCGGATTTCGTGACCTATCACCTCAGACCGAAACGTCCGGGAGAAGGACGGGTATATGCCATAAGCGGCAAAAGCAAAGATCATAAACCAATGGCCATCGTGATTCAGGGACCTGTGGTACATCAGGATTCGTTTACACTTGAAACGGTCAGGTTTTATCGCAAGCGCTACCCGGAAGCTAAATTGATCCTATCTACTTGGAAGGACCAGGCTCCGTTGGACGCATTCCAAGCGTTGGGTGTTATGGTTTGCCTGGGGGATAAGCCTTCCAACAATGGGCCTTTCAATATCAACATGCAGATCGTTTCGGCCACCAACGGTATCAGGGCTGCGAAGGAATCGGGTTGTGGTCTGGTGGTGAAAACACGTACCGACCAGCGTATGCATGTGGAGGACCTGGAGGGTTTTATGTATGGCCTTCAGGAAACCTTTCCTGTGAAAGATGGACCATTGAAAGCCCGTTTGATCGCTTCCAGTTTTACAACACTAAAGTACCGGCCGTTCAGCATATCGGATATGTTCATGTGCGGAGATGTGGATGACATGCTCCTGTATTGGGACTTGCCGCTGGATGACAGAACACAACATGATATTGCCTTTAAGACCGTAAAGGACTTTACAGATAACCGCATAGGTGAAGTGTACCTTTGTACGGAGTTTCTTAAAAAACTGGGTGACCTGGAATCCTTGTCCCTTCGGGCGTATTGGGATGTATTGAGGCAATATTTTTGTATTGTCGACTACCATAGTCTGGATGCATACTGGCCCAAATACGATCGGTTCAGAGAGCACCGGTATACCTATTACGAAGGCTTGCATAGTTATGAATTGCTGACCTTCAGGGATTGGTTGTCTGTGTATCGCGGATACTATCCTCCTGAAATTTCAGATGAGACGATGGCCGGAACACCGGAAGGAAAGTATTTTAAAATACAATCGGAAAAGGTGTGAGTGCCGTCGTTGTGATACCCGTTTACAAACCGGATATGAATCCTTACGAGGAACTGTCATTCCGGAATTGTTGCGAAGTGCTGCGTCAGCATCCGATACACCTGATCACCTTTAAGGACTTATCCCTGGACCGGTACCGCGAAGTGTATGATGGTTTTAAGGTTACTTTTTTTGATCCCTCCTATTTTGAATCCATCAGCGGGTATAACCGTCTGATGCTTTCCCTGGATTTCTACAATGCCTTCCGCTCTTTCGATTTTATGTTGATCCATCAGCTGGATGCATATGTTTTTCGCGATGAACTTGGGTTTTGGTGTGATCAGGGTTTTGACTATATCGGAGCACCATGGATCACCAAGGATGGCGATGAACTTTGGCGTGTAGGGAACGGAGGTTTTTCGTTGAGAAACATACCGTCGTTTATCAACGTGCTTGATAACCGCAAACCGGTGTACCGATACCGCCAGTTGCTTGCACAATATCAGGAGATCCATGACCGCAAGCGTATTTTCAGCATTATCTCCAGCCTGGTACGTTCAACGGGATTCCGGAATAATGTGCAGTTCTTTGTTCAATCATTCATGCACAATGAAGATTGGTTCTGGAGTGAGATTGCAAGGGAGGTAGATGAACGGTTTAAGGTGTCGGATGTACATACGGGGCTGAAGTTTTCATTTGAGTACCTGCCGGGTATGCTCTATACCATGAACAACAATAAACTCCCGTTTGGTTGTCATGCCTGGGAAAAATCCCCCGGGTTCTGGGAGTCTCACATTCCCGGTATGAAGAAATTGCTTCAGGCGTAGCAACGAAAGTTTTGGTCTTTTAACGAGAATAGTACATTCGATATACTTTTTTAAATACAGTGAACAATCATCATGGGTAAAATAGCCATTGTCACAGGTTCTGCCGGTCTCATCGGAAGTGAGGCCGTGCGTTTTTTCTCGGATAAGTTCGATACCATCATCGGCATTGATAATGATATGCGGTCCTATTTTTTCGGGAAGGATGCATCGGTAAAATGGAACAAAGAGCACCTTCAAGCAGAATGTGAGAATTACATTCACAACGAGGTGGACATCCGCTCCTATGAAGCCCTGGAAAAGATATTCAGTAAATATGGTTCAGATATCGCCCTGGTGGTCCATACCGCTGCCCAGCCCAGTCACGACTGGGCAGCCAAGGAACCCTTGACAGACTTTTCTATTAATGCTTCGGCTACCCTGAATCTGCTGGAGGTTACAAGGCTGCACGCTCCTGAGGCCGTCTTTATCTTTACCTCCACGAACAAGGTTTACGGCGATACACCCAATGATCTTCCTTTGGTTGAACTCGACAAGCGTTGGGAGATAAGCAAAGAACATCCTTACTATGCCAACGGCATTGATGAACACATGTCGATCGATCAAAGCAAACACTCGGTATTCGGGGCCTCCAAGGTCGCAGCGGATGTGATGACCCAGGAATATGGCAAGTATTTCGGTATGAAAACCGGCGTTTTCAGAGGTGGTTGCCTTACCGGACCGCGGCACACAGGTGCTCAGCTACATGGCTTTCTTGCCTACCTGATGAAGTGCACCATTACCGGCACGCCCTACACCATATTCGGATACAAGGGGAAACAGGTGAGGGATAATATTCATTCGTATGATCTGGTGAATATGTTCTGGCAGTTTTATAAACAACCCCGCCCGGGAGAAGTTTATAATGCCGGAGGAGGCAGAAATTCCAACTGCTCCATGCTGGAAGCAATTGAGATCTGCGAGCGGCTGACGGGAAAAAAACTGAGTTATAGCTATAGCGAAGACAACCGTGTTGGCGATCACATCTGGTGGATCAGCGATGTGGGAAAGTTCAAATCGCACTACCCGGATTGGAACTGGAAGTACGATCTGGAAGCTATCCTGAGTGAAATGCATGAAGAAATGCTATCAAGGTATTCGCATGCCTAAAATTAATTTGTTCACCACCTACTATGCAGATCGTTCGCCGGAAAGGCAAATGGAAAATCTGTATAGCATCAGGAAGAACCTGGATTGTTCCTATGTGGATAAGGTTTACCTGATCCTTCAGGACAACAATTCGGATCCGGATATCAGTGGATATGATCATAAGCTACAGCTGGTCCCGCTGGGTGAACGTCCCACCTTTGAAAAGTTATTTGAGATCGCAAACAGCCATTCCAAAGAGGAGGATTTCAGCATCATTGCCAATACCGATATATTTTTCGACCGGCATATCTCTCTTCTTAAATACATCGACTGGAAAGACACGGCCCTTGCATTGACCCGATGGGATATTCTCGGCAATGGCAATGCGCGGTTCTTTAACAGGGACGACAGTCAGGATGTCTGGATATTTAAAGGCAGGATAAAAAAGATCACCGGTGACTATTTTATAGGCCAGCATGGTTGTGATAACCGGCTTATTTATGAAATGAGGCAAAGCGGATATCGGGTGCAGAATCCGTCGTATCACCTCAAGACATTCCACTATCACATGTCCCAGCTCAGGGAGTATTTCAAAGACCCGAACTACAAATGGGTAAGTGAGCCATATGGGTATGTGAAGCCTGAACCGCTCTTCAGCCCCTCCGAATTGCATGATCTTAAAACGAAGGATCCGGAAATGTACCATCTGTTGAAGAATGATAGAAGGATGTTCCGAACCTTCCGATATGATTTTTACAAAAAGATATTTCGTGATAGCAAGAGGGGGGAGAAATTTAAGGCAGCATGTAAAATGCTTGTGAATTATCACTACCTCAAAAAGCTGACCGGAAAAGGTGCGAAAGCAATGGAGTATAGAATAGATGGGGCGTGGAATCATGTGCATGGAGGGTTTCTGAAACACGCATTCCCGAAGTTTGTTTTGGGAAATATTGTTTCGCCGTTGTTGAAGATTGGGCCTGTCTTGCGGATGTACAATGCCATTTATGAAAGCGCCTCTCCGAAGTGGGTCAACGTATTTCATGCTTATGTGCAATTACCTGATAAGGATTTTGACTGGCAGATCCGGTTAAGGAATAGACACCGGGTCACAACCAGGGTGGAGCGCGGAAAGAAATTCACCATGCAATTTGCATTAGACTACCGGTGGTATTCTCCGGGACTATCGTTTCTGGAAGATCGTCTTGTCAGCCGGTCCGGTCGCGATGCGTGTTTTGCCGACGTAGGCAGTAACCTTGGAATGCGATCTCTGACGGCGCTATCCATGCATCGCCGGGTCATCATGATCGAACCCAACCGGGAGCTGAATGCCATCAACAATTCACGTTGCACGCAAAACAATTTCACCGATTATAAGATATTGGAATTCGGGGTGTCGTCCTCTGCCGGTGAATTTACCTTTTACTATGATCAGTCGACCTACCTCAGCAGTTTTGTGGAAGAACGCGTGAAGCCCCGGGGATACGCTTCGGAAGAGATGGTACAGACCAGAACCCTCGACGACTTATTGAGCGAGAATATGCAGGGCGAACTATATATCAAAGTGGATGTGGAAGGTTATGAATGGGAAGTGTTGAAGGGATCGGAACGTATATTGAAAGAACATCAGCCTACCTGGCTTATAGAGATCAACGACAAGGGCGAGAACTTTGAAAAGATATTTAACCTGATGCACGGTCATGGCTATATTTGCTGTGCCATTCGCGTGAGTGAGCCACGCCCCCCCTTGTTGTTCCGGATCACCGATATATCAGATACAGGGGCAATTCAGGAGTCCTGTGATTTTCTTTTTTGCAAGGAAGATGTACTGAAGGTTTGTCAGGATCTTTTCTGATAACCTGATCAGGCTTTCTTCTTTGTATTGATCACAATGATCGGGTACTGACCGAAGCGTCCCATGAATTTCGGGAACAGGCTTTCCAGTATATTGAAGGTGCCGAGTAAAATCTTTCCGACCCATCCTTCTTTTACAAATCGCTGCATGAATGGTACACTTGTGATGCGCCAGCTGTAAACGGTGAACGGCGCTGTTACATTTTTTCTGAACCATTCATAGGAATAGGCATGAAAGTAAAGCATGTCATGCGGAAGATCGTTGGATGATTTCTGTTCGATCTTGAGCGGAGCAAATGCTTTTATGCCGATAGACGCCAGTTTGATGCTTACCGCTTCATACCATCCCATGAACTTTCTGATCCGGGCATGCCCTGCCCAGGTGTAAACAATAATGGTATTGGGGCCCGGTTTGGCCACCCGGCACAATTCTTCAATAGCCTTTAACTGTTTGGATTTGTCCACATGGTAAATGGTGTGCAAAGACAATGCTGTGTCAATGGTGGCAGTTTCGAAAGGCAGGTTGGTGATATCTCCGAGGATGTAAACCCCATTTTCACCGAGACGTTTCTGGGCCTGCATCAAAGCATTCACTGAAACGTCCACACAAATCCTTTTTCGGTAATTCCCGGAGTAGGTCAGATATTCGTCATACTGCAGCGGGCCGGAAGCCACATCCAACAGGAACTCTCCTTGCTTCTGAAGAAATTGATGAATCTTCATGTGGCACCGTGCGCGGTATTTCGCAGTCAGCGGTCTGAGGTCCTCCCATTTTTCCGCATCTACATGGGCCTGGTCCCCTATGGTCCATCCGAATTCGTCGTAGAACTTCATAGCTCCTGCGGTAACCTCATCACCTTCTTCCGGTGCCGCCACTTCAATGTTTTTATCCGGGTGTGGAATGGCCAAGGAACGAATCAGAACCATGATGCCATCACGAATCTCATAGAAATAAAGTTGTTGCTCATCCACCAGCAAATTCTGAACGGGACCTGTAAGAACTTTACCGCTGTACCATTTGGCTGAACCATTTTCCACGGCCCTATTGATCATGTCAATGTCTTCAGCGTTGGCTGGCTTTAGTGGCGAACCACTGATCGGACATCTCAGGATGGCGATTACCGAAGGATCCAGGTGATATGGAGGCTTATCGACCATGGTGGCGTTTAAGAATCTTTTCGTTTTCCGTCTCCCAGGCATAGTCATCTTCCGTTGGTACATAATCATGCATCTCCGGATCTTCAAAATCAAGTCTCGTATAAGGCATGCTATCCTTAAGGATAACATTAAAGCGCGGATTCTCTTTTAAGAGTTCATCTGCCAGCACATCCGGATAGCCACCCAGTTCACCGTTCAGTAATGGCTTCATGGTAGAGCAATACAGCCTTTGAAAACGCCATTTGATCGCGCGATGATCCGTGGTGCCGAAGCCGGTCCATCCATGTTTTACAAAGTTCTCAAACGTCTGAACGGATTCCGGTCTGTTATTATCATTGTATTTGTTATACTGTTCCCGCCAATCGAAATATTGGTAACGGTAGATCAGGTTATCATCCGGTTTGATCCCCTCGCAGTGAACATAGTAGTGTTTTTTCTCGCTGATCATCGAATAATAGAATGGTGTTGATATGGCATCAAACCGTCCGAATTCTCTATAAATGATATGTCTTCCGAACCTCACAAGGATAGGTTCTCCCGGATCTGCCGCGCCTTCAGCCCGGGTGTATTTGAAATCCCCGCGCAAATTCAGTCTTGGCAATTGAATTGTACGGGGCCGGTCGTTTGACAGCACTTTGTTTCTCAGTTTCCTCATGTCGTTTTCACCGGAAGTTCTGCACAGCATGTCGGCATCCCACCGCAGGTGCCATTTATAGCGGCTATTATCCAGCCCTGCATTGCGGCACTCACCCAGTGTCTTACCCGGCAGTGAAAGCACGGTCACTTCGAGATCAGCGTTATGTTCTTCATTGAAGCGTTGCATCTCTTCCAATGTTCCGTCCGATGATCCGTTGTCAATGCATATTACCTGGTCTACCACACCAATCAGGCTTTTCAGGCAGAATGATATCAGGTATGCCTCATTTTTTGCACAAACCACCGCCGTGATTCCATTCTTCAGGGGATGCCCATCTCTTGAAACATCCCAACTCTTTGCGTACCGGTAAAAGAGATTGTAAAGTACCCGGGCAAGGATAGTTCTGATCCATGATTTCAGATGTTCAACCATATTTCGCAGACTGTGAATGCTCCGTCTTTGATCGGGGATTTTTGACGGGTAAATGTAGCCATTATATGCATATCTGTGATAAGTAAAAGCAAGGCCGGACGGACCTCGGTACATGAAAATGAATGATTACCTTTGGAAGGTAACAATGCATCGCCATCAAACTGTTGCAAATCCGGATCAGCCGGTAGGTTAACAGCGGGCAAAAGGACCTGTGCCAACGAAATGAAACCTCTGTTTTCTGTCATCATACCCACATATAACCGTGGTGACCTGATTGAGAAAGCGATCACAGGAATGATCACACAAAGCTTTGAGGCGTGGGAGCTGATCATTGTCGATGACGGTTCTACCGATGATACTTCCAAACGTGTTTCCCGGTTTACGGATTCACGCATCAAGTATGTCTACCAGGAAAACGCGGAAAGAAGTGCTGCCCGGAACAATGGCATTGATAAGGCGCAGGGAGATTACATCTGTTTTCTGGACAGCGATGATCATTTTGCAAGCAATCACCTGCAGGCTTTTCATGATTTTATTGAATCCGTGAAACCCACCCCGGGGCTTATGATGGGGGTGATTGAGAATGTCAATGACAGGGGAGAATCAATGGGTGAGTTCGGCCCATACCCGGACAGGAATGATCTGTTGGAATACCTGATCGCTCATCGCCTTACCTTCCCGCTGAATGCATGTTGCATACACCGGGATGTGCTTCAGGAAACACGGTTTGATCCTCGTTTTAATATCTGGGAAGATTCCCATCTTGCCTTTCGCATCCTGACCCGATGGCCCTATTACGGCGTAAAGGACGCCTGCGTACATGTGGTGGCACACGAGGGATCGGGGGTTGTTCAGATTCGCAGGCAGGTGCAGCTGGAAAAGGTCTTGAGATATGAAACCGCTGTACGGGATCTTTTCACGCAATGTGGCCCCATCAGACCGGAGGTGTTTTCACTAAAAAATCGCACCGATTATATATTTACAAAACTTTCAGGCTTTTTTTACAGCGCCAGGATAAGCGGTCAATACCAGATCGCTTTCCGGCTAATGACATTGTTGTGGAAGAAGTACTTTCGTTTGTCGGATACCGGATTCTATATAAAAGGGGGAATTAAACTGCTGTTAAATCGTACACTTGGAATTAAGACCAGGTAAACTAAAGTGCTTCGGAGAATCGGAAATAAAATGTACCGTACCTGGGTGGATTTATCCTGGGGGTCGCCGTTGACCATCAAGCCACGCAATGGTTCTCTTATTCTGATGTACCATGGCGTGGACATACTCGGCAGCAAGCGGTTTAACTTAAGGCATATGCCCCTGAGCGATTTTATTCATCAGCTTGAATGGTTGCACACCCATTGTCAGGTGGTCGATCTCAGGGAAATTTTTTCTGAAAAGGACCGGGAGGAATCATCCAAACCAAGGGTGGCGATAACGTTTGATGATGCGTTCAGAAATGTTTTCAAATATGCGGTTCCTGAACTGGTAAAACGGAAATTGCCCGCGACCATCTTTGTGACCGGTGTGAACAGATTGGATTGCGACATCCTGTGGGGTGATATGGTGAGCCTTGCCAGGACATTGGTGAAGGAAGATGTAACGGTCAATGGACGAACCTTCCGGTATGTGCCCGGAGAGGAGCATAAGGATCCGGATTCGGGTGAATCGCTCAGTGAAGTTTGCCATAAGAATGATTATCGCTTCAAACATGAAATGATCGAGGCTTTCGGGAAAAAATTCGACCGGTACAAAGATGAACTCCTTGACTACTGGCAGCTGATGAGTGATGATGAGATCCGGAAGACGGCGGATACGTCTTGTGTCCGGATAGGTTCACACGCGTGGTATCATAACAATCTTCCCAATGTTCCACTGGAGATGGCCAGGGAAGAACTGATCTCATCAAAGAACTATCTTCACGATCTGGTGGGTTATGATATCCAAACGCTTGCCTATCCAGATGGAGATTACTCTCCTCAACTTGTTGATGTGGCATACGATCTTGGACTTACCTGTCAATGTACCACGGAAACATATATCGGGGACACCACCAATGATCCCAGGATAAGAACACGGGTGGGCCTGTACCCCGCTTATTCCTGGAAGAACCAGCTGAACTATGCGTTTAGGAATGCAATTCACCCGATCTGATATCAACATCCTGTGACCTCTCCTGACATAAAAAAAGGACCGGATTTTATATGTATCGGTGCCATGAAAGCAGGCACGACGTGGTTGTATGAACAGCTGAAACAACATCCTGAAGTGTGGCTTCCGCCTGTAAAACAGATCAATTATTTTGATGAAAAAGAAGAAGGGTTGTCCGATCATTGGTACAGCAAAATTTTTAGCAGAAAGGAAAAATACAGGCGACTGAGATGGCGGTTTAAAAACAGACTATACCTGTCTTATAAATCCGGCAATTGGAAACACCTGCGGTGGGATGTCCGATACTTTCTCGGAAAAAGAAATGATGCATGGTACCGGAAACTGTTTCTGCCGGAAGGAAACCGGATCAGTGGCGATGTAACACCGGACTACAGTGCGCTGTCTGAAGAGACCGTCAACTCAATCGCAAAAGCATATCCACATGTAAAAATACTGTTGATCCTGAGGAACCCTGCCGAACGTTTATGGTCTCATCTCCGCATGGTATTAGGTGATGTTGAACTTCAGGAAAACACATCCAATATTGACGTTTGGAAAAGAGCCATCGAACGGGCATCAGCTTTCGGAAACTATCATGATATCATTGAAAGATGGTCGAAGGCTTTTGGCAAGGATAGATTTCACATTTATTATTACGATGATCTGGCTTTGCAACCCGATGTGCTTCTAAACCGTATCTGTGCCGACCTGAACATAGCTCCCATGCCGAAAGATATCGATCTGACCAGGGTATTTAACAAGGGAGATGAACGGATGCCACCGGGTAAACTTCGGGCGATGATTTCCGAACATTGTCGTGCCGTTTTGGATCAACTTGTTCCGCTGGAATTGCCCGGGAAAAATATCATCCAGCAATGGCGGTCGGACAACGAACCTGCAAATACATCAAGCCATGAGTAGGTCGCAAAATGAACGACATATTCTGATCCTTCCCTCCTGGTATAAGTCGGATGATCTGCCTTTTTTCGCATCCTTCATCGATGAACAGGTCCAGGCGGTCAAACGCCAGGGCCTCCGGGTTGGCGTCATGTATCCCAGGTGGAATGGTAGTTTCTCAATAACCGGTATGTTCACGAAGGGTAAAACAGAGTGGCGCAGGAATGGAGACATACCCACACTACAGGTGGAAGTGCGATCCGTGGTCCCCAGAAATCTGAGACTGAATGTGGCCGGTATGTGGCCTCAGCTAAGAAAAGCGTTTGACCAATATACCGGTGAACATGGGGTGCCGGACATCCTTCATGCACACTGCGTTTTTATAGGTGGAATTTCTGCGTACCATTTGCACCAAAAAACCGGTATACCGTATGTGATCACGGAACATGCCTCTTCCATGATCCTGGACCATGATACATTCAGTCCTGCTCAAAAGGAGGTGATCCTTAATGTCTACCGGCATGCGAGATATGTTATCGCGGTGAGCCACTTCTTAAAGGACAAACTGGTGGAGAAGTATCAACTGGACCCTGCATCCATACGGGTGGTGCCAAATCTTCTTAACAACATGTTTGATAAACCTTTTGTGCCACCTCCGCCTGCGCCGCCTTTTTTGTTGCTGTATATGGCGGAATTCAGTGAAAACAAAAATCATCTTTTTTTGCTTTCGCGTTTCAAAGAATTAAGTAACTCTTTTGATGTAAAGCTTTGTCTTATCGGGAAAGGAGTCACAGAGCACAAGATTCGTCATTTGATCGTTGAACTCGGGCTGGAATCCAGGGTGGAAATATTTGGGGAGATGGGAAGAAATGACGCCCTCTCACATCTGGAAAAGGCACATGTTCTTGTCTCAACCAGTAAGTTCGAAACATTTGGATTGAGTATCCTGGAGGGAATGGCTGTTGGCCGGCCGGTCATTGCAACTGATTCAGGTGGTCCACGGGATTTTATGCAGGAATTTAACGATACCCTGACCGATGAATCCACATTTCTTTCTGCAGTGACAAGATGCCTCCATGAATACAGCACATTTGACGGACAGTTGTCGAGAACTAAAATCCTTGAACGGTTCAGTGAGAATGCAATCGGAAAGCAGCTGGTGGATGTATACGAAGATGTACTGGTCACACAAGCCGGTTCCTGATGTTACTCCTTTGCTTTCCGTTGATTCTGTGATACAAAGTGGGTCAGGTGATCCTTCAGGATATCGGCCATAAAAGCGTATATTCATCCCTTGATAAATCGTCATGGAAACCGGGTAACCCGAAGCCTCTAACCTATGAGTCAGGTAGTAGAACAAAAGGAATTTTTTAAAGAATATTGGGTCAATGAGGATAACCCTCACCATGCCAACAGCGAAGAGGGATGGGTAGAGAAATATGCCCGCGAAATCTTGTTCCATGTGGGCTCGGGTGGTAAGTTGCTGGATTGCGGATGCGGCAACGGAGACTTTCTCCTGCACCTGGCCGGTGCCTTTGAAAAGGTTGTCGCACTTGACTATTCATTGAAAATGGTTGAACGTGCCGGCGAAAGACTAAAGCGGAATAACATAACCAATGTGGCACTTCAGCAGGCGGATGTACGCGACCTGGAGAGAATGCCAGATACCGGTTTTGATGTGGTTTTTTGTAATGGCCTTATCCAATACCTCAACCTGGAAGAGGCATTTGGTTTTATCAAAAGTGCACGAGACAAACTGACCGGTAACGGGAAGATCGTAGTGATGAATATTCCCGATATGAAAATGCAGCACTTATACATTATTGAGCATTTCAAAAATCATGGCCATACCCGGGACCTGCCACTCATATTGAAACTGGCCCGGGCGAGGTTCTACCTTTTCCGCAAAAGACTGTTTCAGAAGAACGATATGAATATCCTGGGGATAGGATTCTGGTACAAGTATTCGGATATTGAAGCCATCGCAAAACGACTGGACATGAGGTCCGAGATTTACTATTCCATGTATCCACCGTATGGATATCGGTTTCATGCGGTACTTGAAGCCAAATCCTGAAACCGTTGAGGGGACTTGATGCAATAAGCGAATCGGAGATCCGATACATCCTCGATGGCATCGTATTTTGTCCTTCGCCATTCTCTCCGAATAAAGTGAAGACAGATTATACCGTCGAGCATACGCCGGATGGATTCCGTATTCGTTTTCACAATGCGTCTGATCCGTATGAGGAGAAACGATTCAACTTTGACCACCCTGAGCTCGACGATCAGGACCGCGAATGCCTGGATATTATTCTTCAGATTGAAGAAATCCAATGGGCCGGTGTAACGGAAAAACTCGCAGGTTTGCATGTTGCCTACCTCAAGCTGATACACTTTTTTGTAAATGAATATTATTTCGTTCCCCAACTGGAAACGGATAAACATGGTCGGCTTTCATCCACTCAGGTACGTAGTGAACTGAAGCCTTACCTGGAATTACCGGTCGCTGATATTCTCATCACACTCTTTCTCAGGAAACATCACTTTAATGAGGCTTCCCTGTTCCGCAAGCATGCCTATTTCACTTCAGATTTTGATATCATTGATTTTCGAAGACATATTGGTTTAAAGGGAACTGTTCGCCGGTTTTTGCGTGCCATCTCAGAAGGAAATATCCAACAGATGATTCATGAACGCCACTATCTGTGGCAAGGCAAAAGTAAGGCAGAGGAGATGCTGCGTACGGATATGTTCGTGCCCGGGAATACGTTCCGCAATATCACCACCGTAAACATCTGTTTTCACCTCGTGATGAAAAGCCATCCGGAGTTTGATGTGGAGAATGATTTTGCAACCCCGGAATTCAAACGTTTTCTTATTTCTTGTCAGGCACTGGATGTGTTGCATGCCTTGCACCCGAATTATGATACACCAGGAAATACAGAACAGATGCTTCGCCAGGTTGAAAAATTCAGGGAAGTGTTTGGTCATGCGCCTGTCATCTCCCGAAATCATTATCTGAAAGGCGCATTTCCGGAAAACATTGCGATGCTGAAGGAGGCCGGGGTAACGGCTGATGCAACCTTCGGCTTCCATGATTCGATGTTGTTCAGAGGTGGCATCACCCGCCCGTTTGTTCCATGGGATAAAAAAGACGGCAACCCTCTTTCCATCATCGAACTACCCCTTACATTAATGGAAGGAACGCTGAAGGATTATATGAAACTTCAAAAGAATGATGCGGTAGCCGCAGCGGTAAAGAAAACAGATCGTGCTCTGAAATTAGGGACTACACTGTGTTTATTATGGCATAACCGCTCCATGTATCGGTATGGTGTTCCCGGAAATTATTACCCTGAGGTATTGGAGGCGATCATCAGATCAATGAAGGAGATGGATGAAAGTCTGGCGGTAAACTGATGTATGAAAAAGGTTCTGGTCATTTCCTACTTCTATCCACCTTGCACGCTCACCGCGGCACAACGGACAGGGGCATGGGTGAAGTATCTGGAAGCATATAACTGGCAGCCGGTGGTGGTGACTCGTTGCTGGCCCAATGCCATCCATGGACCAATGGATGCACTTCGTCCGTGTGGCAATGACATACGATTTTCAAGGGAAGGGAAAGCAGAAGTTTTCAGGCTCCCATATCGTCCTTCCTTCAGAGACAGGTACGTTGTTCGTCATGCAAACCGGCCATGGCGGGTCCTGTCACGTTTGTTAACCCTCTGGCAAATGGTATGCGATCATTGGCTCTCACCGGTTGGTGTGATGAAGGACCTTCAGGTGCAGGCAGACAAGGTTATTGCCAATGATCCGGATATTTCTGCCGTGATCATTTCCGGAAATCCATTCGAACAGTTCAGGATCGGATACCGGCTGCACCGCAAACACGGCATCCCCTGGATCGCAGACTACCGTGATGATTGGAATACGAGCGAATTGGAAGAAGCCAAAACCTTAACCGGAAGGTTGCTTCGGATGATCACATCTGTAAACGAAAAGCTTTGGGTTGGTACGGCGAGCTTCATCACATCCGTGTCTCCGTGGTATGTTGAGAAAATACAACAATTCACAGGTGTGAAAGGGGAGGTGGTCCTGAATGGATATGATGAATTGCCGGAAATGGATAATGACCATCCTCCAATTAGTCCGACTGAATTTATCATCACTTACAATGGTACCCTGTACGAAAGTCAGGACGTTGAAACAGTCCTGGATGTGGTCAAATCCCTGATTGATCAAACCGGAGATAAACTGAAGATAGTGATACATTTTCCCGGATTGGCCTATGATTCTGTAGCTGAAAACAGGGTCAGGAAAAACATGAGAGGCTATGAAGATCATGTGGTGATCACGGATCGTATTCCCAGGCTAAAGGTGTTGGAGATACAACAACAATCTGACGTGTTGCTGATGATAGCACATGGAGGGGTCAAAGGTGTACCCTCCAGCAAGGTGTTTGAATATATAGGTCTTCGAAAGCCGGTTTTGCTTTACCCCAATGACCATGACATCCTGGAATCTCTGCTTACGGAAACCAATCTCGGTGTGATTTGCAACAACCGTGAGCAGTTGGAAAATTCAATGAAAGAAATGATCTTGTCCAAAGTCCGCGGAGAAGCCAATACCACCCGCCCGGATAAGGCCGTGATCGCCGGACTGTCCAGAAAACAACAGGTGGAAAAATTGGTGCATCTCCTGAACCGATTATAGCATGTGTGGGATTACAGGATACCTTTCATTTAAAGTGACCCCGGACCAACTGGATTTGTCCGTTCGCTTACTGGAACACCGTGGACCGGATGCTTCAGGTACATTTTCAGATCCCGAATCCGGAGTAGGTTTGGGACACCGGAGACTCGCCGTACTTGATACCGGAGCTGCCGCAAACCAACCAATGGCCTCTTCAAACGGACGATATGTGATTGTGTTCAATGGGGAGATTTATAATTTCAAAGAATTAAGGAAGGAACTTGACGGGCCTTTCAAAACCCAGTCGGATACGGAGGTTTTGCTGGCAGCCTTTGCAAAGTGGGGTGAAACACTGCCGCGGAAATTGCATGGGATGTTTGCCTTTGCCGTTTGGGATCGCCAGGAGAAAAGGTTATTCCTTTGTCGCGACCGGGTTGGGATCAAACCCCTTTATGTCGGTCAATGGGGTCATGGTATATGTTTTGCCTCCGAGATCAAAGCTGTGAGAGCATTGATGCCGGCTGTGACCGTGTCTCAACATTCACTTGCCGGTTTTCTCAGGTTCGGTTTTGTGCCTGATCATCAAACAGCATTCCACGAAATAAGTTCCCTTCCCCCCGGACATTACGCGTTTATCGACGATCAGGGGCTAAAAATGGAAAGGTATTGGACGTTCTCCACTTCGGAGATCAGCCGACCGGTATTTTCTGCCAATGAGGCCGAGGAAATGTTCATACATCTGCTGACTGCATCAGTGAAAGAGCGCTTGATCAGTGATGTACCACTCGGAACATTTTTAAGCGGCGGCGTGGATTCAAGTCTGGTTACTGCGATTGCCCGTCAGGAGGCCAACGCTCCTGTCAAAACATTTTCAATAGGGTTTGAAGAACAGGCATACAACGAACTTCCGTTTGCTTCCAGGGTGGCCGGACTGCTGGATACCGATCATACTGAATGGGTGATAACGGAGAAAGATGCCCGGGAGGAATTACTTCATGCGATGGATCATTTTGACCAACCTTTTGCGGATTCGTCAGCATTGCCGGTTATGATCATTTCCCGCATGGCACGAAAGGAGGTGACGGTTGTCCTGGCCGGTGATGGCGGGGATGAGTTGTTCATGGGCTACGGCCGGTTTCAGTGGATGCAACGATTGAATAACCCACTGGTATGGCCGGTCCGGTGGCTGATAGCCGATATGGTTCGACGCGCCAATCGTGGCATGAGATCCAGGGCGGAGCTTTTCCGGGCAAAGGACAGATTGACTCAGGCATCCCATATTTTCGCATCCGAACAAGCATTTTATAAGCAGAAGGACATTCTCGAAATGACAGGATGTGACTTGCTTGAAATGGAGAGGAATATGATGAAGCCTTATGGAACGCTGCCTCCACTCATGCAGCAATTCGCGTTTGAATTCTCACATTATCTTCCGGAGGATCTGCTTGTGAAGGTGGATATGATGTCCATGCGTTCCGGTCTCGAGATTCGGGTGCCGTTCCTTGATCACCGGATGGTGGAATGGGCGGTGAACCTGCCCGCACGTTACAAGATCAATGCGCAACATATATTGAAATGGCTACCGAAAAAAGCCCTGTGTCGTTATCTGCCGGAAGATCTGGTATTCAGAAAAAAACAGGGCTTTAGTATTCCGCTGGCCAAATGGTTGAGAAGGGATCTGGCCTTTCTCCTTCATGATCATTTGTCAGATGCACAGTTAAAAAAATGGCCGGAGATGCATACGGAACCTGTTCGTCATTCACTACAAGCGTTTCAGGCCGGAGATGACAGCCAATGCCATAGGCTATGGTCGGCTATATTGCTAAGCCGATTTCTCTCGGAGCATTCTTAGCCGCCTCCTTAGCCGCTTCGTTTTGTTCCTCAATTCTCTGCTTGTTCAGGTGTCTGATCATAAAAATGGCCGAATAAAAGAATGGAACCAGCGGTGCCTTATACCTTACCAGTGCACCGAAATTGGTGGAAGCCAGCCCCACACCAAAGGCAAAAAATAAACTGAAACCGAGGGAGAATGTGATGAGCGGGTTGTCCAGAATAGTACGGATGATCTGCCTTAAACGATACCTCAAAAGGGTCAGAAATGTGAACACAAGAAGGATGCAATTCTCGATGACCGATAACACCATGATCGGACTTCCGATCTCATTTGGAAGTGGCCGGAAAATGGCTGTAAATATGGCCATGGGTGCAAGACGTAGCATGCCGGTAATTGTGCCATCAATGGTGCCGATATTGTAACTGTTGGAGCCATATTGTTCCTCTCGCAACAGGTCTGCCTGAATAATCTGGGCTTTTTTGATCGCCTTATCCACATCCCCATATTCACCCAGAATACTTCCGAAGGTTGAAAATGTGATATACCCTGTGGCAGCGATCAGGATGGAAAAGATCGGAAAGAACACCGCCCTGAGGATCTTGTTCGGTATTTGTTTGATATAGGCATTGTTTACCCAAACCAGCAATACCGGGAACAATGAAAGCAGAACGTATGGCTTGAGGTTGATGATCAGAAATAAATTCAGGGTCATGAAAAGGAGGTTGATAGGAATCTTCTTTTTCTCCAGCATGATCCGATGGAAATTCACGGTAAGCCAACATGTGGCGCTTAACGTGAAGGAGTCTTTCATGATACCTGACCCCCAGAAAATCAGCGAAGGAATAAACAGGATACAAACCGCAAGTTGTAACCGAATGCCCGGGAAATAACTCTTGAACAGGGTGTACAGTTTCCAGGGGCCGATAAAATTGTAGAAAGCAACAAGAAATGTGGTACACAAAAAGCTTTTCCAGGCGATCATGCAAAAAGGAAACGAAAAGCGAATGACGGAAAATGTATTGGCATCCCGCCACATGTAGAACGGAGGCCATCCCGTGGTGCTCGTAAAGGACATGAAATTCTCAAAAGAAAGATCATTGCCCATGATCGACCACATGGCCGTGGGATTCTCTCTGGCCAGATTCACCAGCGATACACTGCCCCGAAAGTAGTTGATGGTATCACCACCACCATAGTAAAAGGCATAAACCGCACAAAATGCTGAGGCTGCTACCAGTTTGTAGATTAGTGCTGTGAAGAACATTCCCCGGTCGAATGACTCCGGGATATACCTGCTCGCGATGAAGAATGCAGCATAGCTGATCCCGGCGAGGAAAAGTGGAATAAGAATGAGGTCTTGTGATGTAAAAAGATCCAATATGGTATTTTTACCGTGCGAACCAAAGATAATCAATTGAAAATCCTCTACCTCTCTTATGATGGTATGTTAGATCCCCTGGGTCAATCGCAGGTCATTCCGTACATACAGGGATTGGTGCGCAAAGGGCATGCGATCACACTGATCAGCTTTGAGAAGAAACAGCTGCGCCATGGTGAGGTGGCAATGAGAGAATACCTTGCCGCGTCAGGGATAGACTGGGTACCGCTCAACTACAGAAACAAACTTCCGGTTCTTTCAACCCTGGGTAATGTGAGGCGGCTGGTGAGAAAAACCAGGGATATCTGTGAGTACAAGGGTATTCAGGCTGTACATTGCAGGAGTTATATTCCGTTGATCGCAGGCCTGAAAATGAAGCAGGAAAGGAAGTTGTTTCTGGTCTTTGACATGAGAGGTTTTTACGCCGATGAGCGGGCCGAGGGTGGTCTGTGGAAACGTTCAAACCCCATTTACAACGCCATCTACAAATACTTTAAAAAAGTTGAAAAACAGGGGATCGCTCAGGCGGATCACATTGTGTCCCTCACCACAGCAGCAAGGGTCATCATGGAGCGTGATTGGATGGAAGCCAGGAAGGTGCCCGTTTCGGTGATACCGTGCTGTGCAGACCCGAATGTGTTTACCACCTCTGTTGAAGAACCCCGTATCAAGGCCTGGAAAAATAAGCTGGATATTCCGGATGATCATTTTGTCCTGGGTTATCTGGGGTCCATCGGAACGTGGTATATGCTGGATGAGATGCTTGCGTTTTTTAAGGTGCTTCTTGAGAAACGCAGCAACGCCGTGTTTCTTTTTATTTCCCCGGATCCACCGTCCCTCATTCTTAGCGAGGGGGTAAAGCATGGAATTCCCGCTGATCGTATCAGGGTGCAAAGACTGACGAGGAATGAAGTGGCAGAAGCCATTCATGTGTTCGATCTTTCGATATTCTTTATCCGGCCGGTATTTTCCAAGAAAGCATCTTCCCCAACCAAAATGGGTGAACTGCTTAATGCAGGAATTCCGATCATTACAAATGCAGGTGTGGGTGATGTGGATCAGGTGTACGAAGAAGCTTTCAACCTTAAACCTGTAATGACTTTTACCGAATCCGCATACCATGAGGCATTGGAAAACCTCGACCATCTCCTGGATCAGGATCCCGAACATCTGAGGGAAACCGCATTACGCCATTTTTCGTTAGAGCAGGGCATCGAAGCCTTTGACAGGATTTATTGCTCACTACAACCAGCGAATGACCTCGCCTCGTAAAAAAATACTTTATATCGCTGCGCACCGGCCTGGGCGTTCACCGGGACAACGTTTCCGGTTTGAGCAATATATGCCGCTGCTGGAGTCCAACGGCTTTGATGTCACCCATTCACATATCATAAGTGAGAAAGATGATCAGGTCTTTTACAGCAAAGGCAACTATCTACGTAAGACGGCCATCCTGTTTAAAAGCTTTCTGAAGCGGCTGGAAGACGTGCTCAAAGCCGACCACTTTGATCTGATCGTGGTTTACCGGGAAGCATTGATGCTCGGTTCAACTGTGTTCGAACGATTATTGCAGCGGTCCGATACACCTGTGATCATGGATTTTGATGATGCCATCTGGTTGCAGGATGTGTCTGAAGGCAATCAACAGTTTGCCTGGCTGAAGAGACCTTCCAAAACGAGCCGGATCATAGCCATGGCTGATATGGTATTTGCCGGTAATGACTACCTGGCGAAATACGCATCCGGGTTCAATACACGTGTGAAACTGGTGCCTACAACCATAGACATGGATTACCATTCGCATCGGAAACAAACAAATGACCAGGATCATGTGGTGATCGGATGGACAGGCACTTCCACTACGTTAAAGCATTTCGAGTTGGTGCTGCCCGCTATGCATCAACTCAAGAAAACCTTTGGAGACCGGATGAAGATAAGGGTGATAGCCGATGTTCCACCAGCCACCAACGGATTGGCCACCGAGTTTTGTAAGTGGAACCTGGAGACGGAAATTGCAGACCTTGCGAGTTTTGACATAGGGATTATGCCGCTTCCTCAGGATGATTGGAGTCAGGGGAAATGTGGTTTCAAAGGGTTGCAATATATGTCCCTGGGAATTCCTACGGTGATGTCACCGGTCGGTGTGAACAACAAGATTATCAATGATGGTGTCAACGGTTTTCTTGCCGGAAACGAATCTGAATGGGTTGAAAAACTCTCCACCCTGATTACTACCAAATCCCTTCGGGAACAATTGGGAGCCAAGGGTTATGAAACAATCCGGGAGCATTATTCCCTGCAATCATTCTCTGCCGATTATCTGAAATACATTCGTGAAGCGATGGATATCCGGGGATGAATGACTTCATCGGTCCGGTAATGATTAACCGTGATGATAAGGTTCATTGTTCAGGATGGTGAAAGCCCGGTATATCTGCTCCAATAGAATGATGCGGACCATCTGATGCGTGAAGGTCATGGACGAAAGGGATATTTTTCCATTGGCCCGCGCAATGACTTCCTCCGAAAACCCATAAGCCCCGCCGATCATGAAAACCAGGTGGCGGGTAGAACGGTTCATGCGTTCTTGAATCCAATCTGAAAATGCTTCTGATGTATATCCCTTCCCGGTGCTGTCAAGCAGAATAACTTCTTCCGTATCGCTGATGCGATCAAGAAGTAATCTTCCTTCAGCCTTTAACTGTTCATGGGGAGATGAGGACCGGATTTTACGAAGAGGAATGGCATCAAATGTGATTGGCAGATAACGTGAAATGCGCTTCGAATAATCGTTGATAAGTGTTGTCAGTTCTGACTTATCGGTTTCTCCGACAGCCATCACGGATATTTTCATCTCCCCGGGATTTTATATTTTCGCAAAGGTGCCTTTGAATTGGCTTGGTTTTTGTGTGAAGGTAATCAAAAGAAACAAGGCCGGTGGTTGTACCTACGTGCAGTACACAAGCTCCGGTATGGTTCAGAACCTTTTATTGATACGCAAATGAAAAAATTTGGTGCACTTGTGATCTTGCTTACCGGAGTTTACCTCTCTACATTCGCGGTGGTGGATGTGTCGGATGATATTTCGGCTGCCATTCGTGCCGGAAGTGCCAGGGAGTTATCACGATTTATGGCCAATACAGTGACCCTCACCATCGAGGATGATGAAGATGCTTTCAGTCGTGAGCAGGCGGCCCAGATACTGAAAGACTTCTTCACCCGGAATCCGCCGAAGGCATTTACCCTGATGCACAAAAGTGCTGCAAAGGACGGCTCACAATATGCCATCGGAAAATTCGAAAGCGGAGATAAGGTGTACCGCACTTATTTTTTGCTGAAGAAAACCGGTGACTCGTATACCATCGACTCCCTTAGCTTTGAGCTCGATGCCAATCCAAAGTAAAACATTGCAGTTGTCAGACAGGTTTCCCTTGCCCGATCCGGAACGACGCGGACGCTTACTAAAAGCTGCCCTCGACGAGGATATCGGCCAGGGCGATCATACTTCCCTGGCCTGTCTGCGCAAAGAATTGACAGGGGAAGCACAGTTGGTGGCCAAGGATGAAGGTGTCATTGCAGGCGTCTATCTTGCCAGGGAAGTATTCCAGCTTGTTGATAGGTCGATTGAAGTGATCCCACACGTGAATGATGGAGATTCGGTTCGCCCGGGGAATACCATATTACATGCGAAAGGTCCTGCGGCCTCTCTGTTATCCGCCGAACGTGTAATGTTAAACTTTATGCAACGTTTGAGCGGAATTGCTACTGCTACCCGTGATATGGTACAGGTGCTTGAAGGAAGCGGTATCAAAGTGCTGGATACCCGAAAGACCACACCCGGCATCCGGTTGCTTGAGAAATGGGCCGTCACAGTAGGTGGCGGATACAATCACAGATTCGGCCTTGATGATATGGTGTTGATCAAGGATAACCATATTGATTTTTGTGGTGGTGTTACAGAAGCGCTGAACAGGGTGGCGGTTTACCTGAAAGAAAATAGCCTGGATCTACCTGTGGTCATTGAGGCGCGGACAATGGAGGAAGTGGAGGAGGTGCTTGCCGCGGAGAATGTCTACCGCATACTCCTGGATAATTTCACCCCCGGTCAACTGAAAATGGCAACGGAGCGGATAGCAGGCCGGATAACCACCGAGGCATCCGGTAATATTGGCCCGTCAAATGCTCATGCCTACAAAGATACCGGGGTGGACTTCATCTCTTCAGGTAGTCTCACCCACTCCGTGAAGTGTCTGGACCTTAGTCTAAAAACCGTGTTTTAATGCACGAAGAGAGGAAGCCCGGGAAAGTGATATCGTACCTGCTGCAACTGAAAGTGGTGGCACATATTCTGGCTATTTCCAAGCGCATTGTTATTCCCGGATTCGATAAGTTGCCTCTGTATAGTGTGGCGAGCTTTTTTATTTCGGGACTAAGGAAAAGTTCGATTACCACCAGGGCGTCATCCATGGCCTTTCACTTTTTTCTGGCCCTGTTTCCCGCCATCATCTTTTTCTTTACCCTCATCCCCTATATTCCGATTGCCGATTTTCAGGATCAGTTAATGGAGCTATTGGGGAGTATCCTTCCGGAAAATGTTTTTGATGCTTCCCGGCAAACCATAGAAGGAATTGTCAATGACAAAAGAGGTGGCCTGCTATCTGTTGGTTTCCTTTCCATGCTTTACTTTGCTACCAACGGGATCAACTCCATGATCCATAATTTCAATCAGACCTACCACGCTGTTGAGACAAGAAACTTTATCCAGCAACGCCTGGTATCCATTGTTCTGATGTTAATCATGAGTACGCTCATTCTTGCGGCTATTCTGATCATTATCCTTGGAAAGCAAGTACTTCAATTGATGGTGGATGAAAGCTGGATGAAAGAACAATGGACCATCCTGCTTTTTGAAGGTGGAAAATGGCTCATTATGATCGCCCTGTATTTCTTCACCATTTCGTTTATATATTTTCTCGGTCCTGCAAAGCGGTCCCGATGGCGCTTCATCTCCGCAGGCTCCACCGCCGCTACTTTTTTCTCCATCCTGACCTCTCTGGGATTCGCTTTTTTTGTCAATAATTTCGGACAGTACAACAAACTCTACGGCTCACTCGGTACCATTATCGTGATGATGCTTTGGATATATTTCAATTCTCTTATCCTGCTGATCGGCTTTGAACTCAATGCCAGTATCAAATCTGCGGGTACCAAGCCCACGCTTCAATAAAGGATTCCGAAATACATCGGAATACCGTCCTTAAAATCATCATGTATGGCCGGTATGGGCTTGTTTAATGTGATTATATCCTTTATAATATTTAATGTAAAGTGCATATAAATAGTTATTTAGATTATGTCACGCCGTTTTGAAACATAATATGGGAATAAAATGTTTGTTGACTTTGGTCAATGTCATTCTCATTTTGCAATCAGTGACGCTCACAATTTGATTCTCTTAATGGAAGTATTCTGCCGAGCTAACCGCAGACCAATCATTGCCACAAGACCCCGCGTGGAGTAGTGCAGGGTATGGTATTAGTATAATTATTTTCTCGATGAAGACGATGACAAGAAAAGGAATAGTGGGTCTCTCCATTATGTTATTTGGAGTGACATTCGCTTTTGCGCAGGCAGAAGTAAAGGTACAATTGCAGGGAACGGTTATCGATTTTGTGGAACCGTTCGTTAGTCCTAATAAAACAGGACAGCCGGTAACCGTGGCATTGGATGCCTCCCGTGAGATTCAGGTGGAGGTGAATGTGAATACCGTTACCAATGGATACTATGATGTGATCGGGGGAGTTGCAGGTGTGGAACACGCCTCCTTCTTTTTTGACGGATATCCGGATGCCATTTCCGGAAAGGTCATTTTTATGGATACCCGGGAAGCCTTTGATATTTTTACCACCCCTTCAGGTCAGGTTGCCATTCGGCCCATTGACATTAATAAAGTGATTGGTGTGGATGCCTGGGAACTTCCTGCCAATGCATTTACGCTGTCGAATGGAATGACCTCCGAAGAGATCATTGAAGCACAGGAGAAAATGGCCATCCCACAGCTCGAAAGCCAACCGGGTGCTACCGGTGTTCTCTACCTCGATTTTGATGGAGAGGTGTCAACCAGCAGATGGAACAACGGACAAACCATCAATGCCCAGTCGCTCAACTGGAGCGATCAGAATATCACCAATGCCTGGAAACTGACTTCGGAGGATTATCTGCCTTTCAATGTGAATGTGACCACGATCCGGGCCCGCTATGACAATGCACCTGCGGATCAGCGCATGATGTGTATCTACACAACGACCAATACCGCTGCACCGCAATATGGAGGTGTGGCCTATATCTCTTCCTTTTCCGATGGCAGAAACGATCCTTGCTGGGCATTTTTCTCAAGTGAATTCAAAGGGGAAGCGGAGACAGGGTCTCATGAGTTCGGTCATACGGTTGGCCTTGAACATGACGGTGATAACAATGCCGGAACCAATTATTACCTGGGACACGGAGACTGGGGTCCGATCATGGGCGCATCCTATGGCCCTACAAAAAGAAAGATATCCCAGTTCAGTAAGGGGGAATATCAGGGGGCGACAAATACTTCACAGGATGATGTGGCCACCATCGCCAATATTATCGATGCCGGGTATAAGACCGACGATCACAGCAATACCACCAGCAATGCCACGCCTCTGGTAACGGATGGATCAGGAAATGTGGCAGCGGCCGACAACCATGGTATCATTGAAAAACGAACCGATAAAGATGTGTTTGAGTTCACCACGACGGGAGGGAGTGTGCAGTTTGACTTCAATCCTGCGGATGACTTTCTTGATCACCCCAACCTGGATATTCAGGCACGACTTCTTGACAATACCGGTGCGGAAATCGTTAAATCAGATCCGACCGGCCTGAGCGCAAGCATTTCCCAAAATCTTGCCGCAGGTACATACTATATTGAAATTGATGGCGTGGGTTATGGAAACCCCTTGAACACCGGTTATTCTGATTACGGTTCGCTGGGGTATTTTGATATTTCCGGATCCTATCCCGAAGGACCAAATACCAATCCTCCCGTTGCCGAATTCACCGCAGATGCGACGGAAGGCTGTGGTTCTTTGACAGTCTCCTTTACCGATCAATCCGCCAACAGTCCTACTTCCTGGTCATGGGATTTCGGTGACAGCAGTCCGGTATCAACCCTGCAAAACCCGACCCATACGTACAGCACACCCGGTGATTATACGGTTACCCTGACAACCACAAGCCAGTATGGAACCGATTCCGAGATAAAAACGCAATACATTTCGGTGATGACAGGCCAGCCGTATACCGCAGTCAAAGGTGGGCCTGTGGACAATACTTCTGTTGGCGGCGGCGGTTACTTCACTGCCAATGACACCCGAGGATTGATCTTCGATGTGCTGCAACCTTCCGTGATCAAGTCTGTGAAAGTATTTGCAGATGGTGCCGGTGACCGCACCATCGAAGTGCTTGACGCGGTCGGTGGTAATGTGGTGCATACCAAAACGGTGAATATTCCTGATGGAGAAAGCCGCGTTACCCTGGATTTTGCCCTGGATCCCGGCACCGATTATCATATCAAGATCACCGGTTCCCTTGTCAGCCTCTATAGAAATAATGCAGGCGCCTCCTTTCCTTATGATATTTCAGGACTGATCTCCATTACACAAACGGACTATGCATCCACCGACCCGAATTACTATTACTATTTCTATGACTGGGAGGTTGTGCAACAAGGTTGTGATCAAACGGTAGGTCTTGGTATGGACAAATCAAATTCCGGAATTTCTGTTTACCCTAACCCTGCAACGGATCTTGTACACATAGAGCTGCCATCATCAGGGCCATGCGAAGTGAACATCGTGGATGTGGCCGGAAAAAACGTGTTTCAACAATCATCTGTAACAGGCACTTCCATGAAGGTATTCATGGGCGACCTGTCCAATGGTGTATATATTGTGAAGGTTCAATACGGACAAAAGTTATCTGTCGGAAAGATTGTTCTTTCCAGGTAAAGTAGAAGTAGTAGATATCACGCCAACTTATGCAGTGGGAGGTGAGGAACGAGCCGAACTATCTGTATTTAGTTGGGGTTATACCAGCGGAGTTCTCCCTCTCCCTGAGTAGCAACATTGCAACGGACCGGATTTTCCGGACCACATCGATTACCGATTTCGCTTGATGGCAATGCCTTCGTGTGCCTGTACCGGCAGACTTATGAGGTATTACTTCACGGAGTTTTAACTGGATTATCTTAAAAACCGATCTATGAAAAAAGTAGCAGTATTCTTTTTAACACTCTGTACATCGCTATTTGGTTTTTCTCAGAACAGCCGGATCATGCAGGTCGCACAGAACAATTTAAAATCCTACCTGGAGGTTATTCCTGCAGGCCTGGAGCAGCAACACGGGTTTCATAACCGGGCAGAATTTGCAAAGGTAACTTTAGGTTCGCTTTATCAGATCACTGCTCTGGACAAAGAGGGACGCATTACACCAACAGGGTTTTTCTATGTGGTGGTGAGCGTTGATAATGAATTCAGGGCGCTACTTACCGTAGGTGAGGTGAATGGTAAAACGGAGATTCAATCGGTGGGTGCATCTATCCTGGCCCATGATCTTCAGGTGGCAGAAGAAAAAGAAAAGGTAGCCGCGGATGCGCGAAGGGTTTTGCTGAACGACTATATAAACGGTTGTTCGTTTGTCACCTACAACGAGCAGAATAAGCCGGTCGAGGATGGAATGTTCATTCCCTTGTCTTCCGCGAGGTCCTTCCTTGGACTGTCAGATGACGTACAGCCATCATATTCGTTGCCGGAATTGGCGAAGTCCATCCCGGGTCATTCCAGATAATTCAATATAAATCAACAAAAGACCTCTTTTATGAAAAACGTAAAAACGCTTTTAGCCATTGTTGGTTTTGCGATCGGATTAGCTGGCGCAGCCAATGCGCAAACGGTTACTGCAGATGTTGAAGTAGTCATGCAAACCCAGTCAAACTGGTGCTGGGCTGCCAATAGTGAATGTATCCTTCGTTACTATGGCACGGAAGCATCGCAGTGTGAAATAAACAACTTCAATTGGAATAAGAGCACCTGCTGCGGTTCCCCCGGCTCATGTAACCAGACCAATGAGATGATACCCATTAAGGATATTCTCACGCATTTCGGACCGGTCAACAGCAAACTCTATACAGGACCGTTATCCGTATCTCAGATAACAACAATACTCGGTGATGAAAGACCATTTATTATTGGCGTCATGTGGAACAGCAGCGGAGGCCATGTGGTTGTGGGATGCGGATACAATACTTCCACGAGCAAGCTGACCGTCATGGATCCCTGGAACGGAACGACTACCGGCAACTACAGTGGAGGAAGTTCCATCGTGATCAGCGGAAGCTCCGGTACATGGAAGGAAGGCCTGGAAGTAACAGACGCTCCCGGAGGAAGCATGCCCACCGCCGATATCAATGTCGATAACAGCTCGGGCTGGGGTAGTCTGACGGTTCAGTTCACCGATAATTCAACCGGGAATCCGGACAGCTGGAAATGGGACTTTGATGACGGTACCTCATCAAACCAGCAAAACCCAACACATACCTTCGCGCAGGGAACATATAATGTCTCTCTGACCGTGACCAATGCCAACGGCAAGGACACAAAGGTGACCCCCATTACCGTACTGGCCGGAGACCCATTTCCTTCTGTTAAAGGTGGTCCGCAGGATTATGCTTCCGTTGGCAGTGGCGGGTATTTTTCCTCCAATGATATGCGGGGTCTCATCTTTGATGTGCTTAAACCATCCGTGATCAAGTCTGTGAAAGTATTTGCAGATGGCGCCGGTGACCGGACCATCGAAGTGCTGGATGCTGTGGAAGGAAATGTGTTACTCAGTAAAACGGTGAATATACCCGATGGGGAAAGTCGTGTGTCGCTTGGTTTTTCTGTGGATCCGGGAACGGGTTACCATATCAAGGTCACCGGGTCCACTGTGAGTCTGTACAGAAATAATTCAGGGGCTTCTTTTCCTTACGATATCTCGGGATTGGTTTCCATTACACAAACAGACTACGGAACCACCGATCCGAACTATTACTATTTCTTCTACGATTGGGAGGTGACCCCACAGGGTTGCGATCAGACCACCGGCATGGATCAGATATCGGGTACACGTACAATGCGTATCTACCCGAACCCTGCACAGGATATGGTGCATATCGCATTGCCATCGTCAGAGAGAAGTGAAGTGTCTGTCGTGGACATGACGGGAAAGGTGGTTTACCGGAACAGCGCCGTTTCAGGCCCCGCGCTGGATGTGAATATGGAGCACCTGCCTGATGGTATGTACGCTGTCAGGGTGTTATCCGGCGCTCATTTACTCATGGACAGGGTTGTCCTTTCGAGGTAGCTCCGTAAGCTTGATTTCAAACGCGTTTGTGCAACGCGATCCATGTGCATCACCTGTTTCCGGCTCAACGTCCGGAACGGGTGATGCTTTTTTATATCCGGTGGTTACGCGCATCAGTTCTGTTTCTACGAAGCATGTCTTTTCAAAATTGTACATTCGTAACTGGGTCAGAATGATCCAGGAACGAATACAGAACAAAGAGAATCTATATATGAGCAGAATCAGATTTGCATTCACCTTCATATTGCTGACCGCCTTCGCCGTTGCGATCGCCCAACAGCATGATCCGCTCCGCCCCCCCAATACCTACGCTGTAAAATCAAATCCGCATTACTGGAAGAACAGAAAACCTTATGCCGATTATTGGCAACAGGATGTTCACTACACCATCCATGCCCGTATCGATGAAGTGAGTGATGTGATAGAGGCGACTGAAACGCTTGTGTATACCAACAACTCGCCGGATGAACTTCCGTTTGTGTATTTCCATCTTTACCAGAACGCTTTTCAGCCGGGCTCTTACTATGAGAAAATGGAGGCTGCGGCGGGAAGGAGATATTCTTACAATCCCTATGAGTTGAACGGATTGGGAACAAAAGTGAAGGAGATCAAATCTGCAGGTCAGGACCTGAAGACGGAAACGGATAATACGGTTATGAAAGTCTTCCTGAACAAACCCCTAAAACCGGGTGAAAGCATTACCTTCGACATTGCTTTTACCACCTACTTCGGTTTGTATGATGGAAGGGGAGGTGCCCTAACCAACTATGCCATGCGCAGACGTATGAAGCGTTTCCTTAGCGGAAACTTCAAGCATTACGATGGCGTGCACTGGTATCCGAGAATCTCGGTCTATGATCATAAATTCGGATGGACCACGGATCAGCATCTCGGCAGGGAGTTTTACGGAGACTATGGAACCTATGATGTAGAACTGGATTTTGCCAATGACATGGTCCTGGATGCCACCGGTTTTCTCCTGAACAGAGATGAGGTACTTCCGCCGGCACTCAGAGAAAAACTGGACATCAAGAACTTCAAAGACAAGCCGTGGAATGAGGCACCCTCTGTCATCACTCCCTACGATACCACCCAACGAAAGGTCTGGAAATTTCATGCGGAAAATGTCCATGATTTTGCCTTTACCGCGGACCCTACATATCGTATCGGAGAATTTGAATATGTACCGGAAGGGCAGCGTGGGCGCAAGATCCGGTGCGTGGCTTTAGCACAGGAGGCACATGCCTCGCGTTGGCAGAATGCAGCGGAATATGCGGCAAAAGTTGTTCAGTTGTACAGTGAGGATATTGGCATGTACAATTATCATAAGATGATCGTTGCCGATGCCAGGGATGGCATGGAGTACCCCATGCTCACACTTGATAACGGTGGTGATCCCGGTTACCGGGGCCTGCTTTGCCATGAGATTGGACACAACTGGTTCTTCGGACAGGTAGGGAACAATGAAACTTACCGGGCGGCACTCGACGAAGGTTTTACTTCGTGGCTAACAGCTTATTCACTCATGAAGCTTGAAGGTGATACCCTGCCGGCCAGCGGAGCCAAAAGCAAGTATGTTAGAAAATTCAAAAACCGGGATCTTGTGTTATGGCGCAGGGCAATGCAACCATATATAGATGGAGCCATTGACGGGGATCTGGCCACGCTCAACACCCATTCCGATGACTTCTCTCTATTCCCCGATATAGGTGCCGGCTACAGGAATGTATATTACAAGACGGCGGCGATGATGTTCAACCTGGAATATGTGCTGGGTAAAGATTTGTTCATGGATGCCATGCGCCATTATTTTGATCAGTGGAAATTCTGTCACCCTTATTTTGAAGATTTCAGGGCTTCCATTATCAACTATACCAAGGTGGATCTGAATTGGTTCTTCGATCAATGGATGGAAACAAACAAAACCATAGACTATGCGGTCAGTCGTGTGAAACCAGGCATCGACATGGATACCTATGTGATCCGGTTTCGCAGAAAGGGAGATATGGAAATGCCCATAGATTTCAGGGTAGTGGGTGTGGATGGTAAGATCAGGGATTTTCATATCCCTAACCAATGGTTTGTGAAGAAGACGGACGCTACGATTCTTCCGAAGTGGTCCGGCCGCGGGATTCTCAACCAGGAATATGAGGTCACCATTTCCATGCCGGGCGGTATACAGGATGTGATTATTGATCCTTCAGGGCGATTGGCTGATGTCAACAAACTCAACAATACCTGGCGCTTTCCTTATACCCTGAATTATGATGCCCGGATAAGGAATGCATCCGACTGGGACCATTATGAACTCTTTGGCAGGCCGGATGTCTGGTATAATGGATATGATGGTGTGAAAATGGGTTTCCATGTCAATGGCAATTACCTGCAAAAATTTCATCGCATCCATGCAAGCGTTTGGTTGAACACCGGATTACTGCAATCCAAACTGCCTGAAAATATCGATTTCGGAAGGTATGATAACATATCCTGGAATCTGCAGTATCGCACCGCTACAGATAAGTTCATTCCGGCGTCCGAATTGGCGCTTGGAACTTCCCACATCGATGGACTGAATACATTTACAGGCGGATTCAGTAAGCGCAATAACAGGTCAAACACCACATGGCATCTCAATGGTAAGGTCATGTACCGGGTGGATAGCACGGACCTGACCTATCTGATCTATCCTGAGGAGTGGGGTGTGGCCAGGGACTCTTCTGAGATCAAATTCAACAATACCCTGGAGTTAGGCGTGGAACGTAGTTACCGTTACAAGCGGGGTGCAGGTTCCGTGAATGCGGAACTTCGGTCCAGCACCTTTGCCAGTGATTATGATTATGCATATGTAAGACTTCGTGCAGTCAATCATACCTGGATATGGAAGACCCTCCTGCGCACGCGTGTCTTTGCCCAGATAGGTCTTGGAAAGAACTGGGCACCGGAGTCGTCATTATTCCTGGCAGGAGCCAATCCGGAAGAAATGATGGATAATAAGTTTGTTCGTTCCATTCCTTACTATGACAGGCGGTACCAGGGCTTCGGTGATAACACCAAACACCTGCATCATGGTGGTGGCCTTAACCTGAGGGGATATGCCGGTTACCTTGTGGCACAGCTTGATGATAATGATGAGGTGCGAACGGTTTACAAAGGCAGAACGGGCGTGTCGCTGAATACCGAACTGGAGTTGGACAAGCTGGTGCGATTCCGTCCTAAAGCATTAAGCAGGATATTGGGTTTCACACCTTACCTGTTTGCAGATGCAGGCCTGATCAATATGTCAGAACAGAATGAGAATTTCGCATTTGCCGATCTGAGGGCGGATGCCGGTTTGGGTTTTGCACTCACCATCAAGAAATGGCCACCACTTGAAATGACAGAACCGTTGACACTTCGTTTGGATCTGCCCATATTCCTTAACAGAACACCTGCCGTGGATCCGGAGTTTGTTCAGTTGAGGTACGTATTTGGGGTGAGCAGGGCATTTTAACAAACGCCTACTTTAGGAAATCCCTCCAGTTGAATAGTTCAGGCGTGATCCTGGTCAAATATAGGATCAGGAAATAGGCAATTCCTATTATGCCGGAATGAATAGCAATATCCAGAATTGGTTGATCAACAGATGGGATGGCTTTGGCGGCAAAATAAATCGCTATAATCAATACCATTCCTATAACGGTATCCTTATCAAACGGCTGCAAGCCAAACCTTTTCCATATGAACAGATATTTTAAAATATTGAACATTATCGAAGACAGAGCAGTGGCAACCGCCGCACCAATCATCTGATACTTTGGTATAAATATCAGATTGGAGGTAAATGCAAAAACGATCATTAGGAAAA